>NZ_JANPLK010000085.1 GCF_031426495.1 Gemmatimonas sp.
CGACAAGGCGGACGCGACGGGCACGTTCTTCCGCCGCAACCGGCACTACGATCCGGTGAGCGCGCGGTTCACGCAGGAGGATCCGATCGGGATCGCGGGCGGGCTCAACCTGTATGGGTTTGCGGGCGGGGATCCGGTGAACTTCGGGGATCCGTTTGGGCTGTGTCCAAATCCGATGGCGACGGGTTTGGGCGCGCTGCAGTGCATTCTGACCGACTTCGTCGGCGGAGCTTCAAACGCACTGTCGAATGTTGCGACAGCAATCGGAGCGGCACGCGCCGCAGGGCAGCAGCGGAATGCAGCCTGTATGAGTGATGCGATGTGCATGGCGCTGTCGTTCGGAGTTGGTGGGATGGGTGGGGGAGCTAAAGGCTGGGCGGGACTGAACGCCAAAACTCTTGCAGGCAAGTCCATGGCCGAGGTTGAAGCAATGGTGCCGCAAGCGTGGGCTCGACAGACCACAGCCAGAGGAGGTGGCATTCGATATGTTCACCCAACCAATTTGGGAGAACAGCTCAGAGTTCAACCGGGCAATGCATTTGATCCGAATCCCCTGAAGCAGGGGCCATACTGTCGGATAAGTCAGTGCGGTCAGACTTCAAATCCAATTTCTCTTTTAGGTAACCCAACACTTCCACCTTCGCGGGAGGAGTAGATGGACAATTTCGAATCAGCAATCCTCGAGCTTGCGACTGAGGACTACATGGGCCTCTGGGAGTTTCTATGGTCCGAGGAAGCGAAAAATCCCGATTGTGATAAACTCGGGCTCCTGGAAGGATTGCAGCGATCGGTAAAGGAATTGGTCAAAAGCGGACGGTTAAGGATTTATCGAGGCTCAAACTTTACCGGTGAGGAGAAACTGGTTCCAGTTAGCGACCTGACTGAGCTGATTGACCTTCGCAGCTCCTGGGAGGCTCCGCAAACTGGTAGTGAACATCTTCGTGTACTTACTCCCGACGCTTAACCTGAATCGCTCCGACCATTGTACCACATCGGTCAGCATGACCGTGTAAGAACATATTGAAGAAGCCCGGTCATTCTGTCGTCAATCGCTCTGACTTTCGACCACGCGTGCGAACCGTCGTTACCGGTACGACGCGTGGGCAATGTGCAATTCGAGCAGCACCCGGACACCCGCCAGCACGACGATCGCCTGGCGTACTACGGCGCGGATGAGCGACTGCGGGCGGTGGCTGCGCGCACGTATGTCGAGCTCGAGCCGGGGACGCTGGTGTTCGAGGAGTACGGGCACGACGCGTTCGGGCGGCGGGTGTGAGTGCGGACCGCTCGGCGCTGCGATGTGGGGCTGTTCACCAAGTCGCGTGCGCCTCTGCGTTCTCTGCGCTCTCTGCTCCTCTGCGTCATCATTTCTCCTCGCCCACAAGCAGTACGCTACGCCGCCCGCGACACCACGGGCTCCGACGCCGCCAACGACGCCAGCAGCCGTCGCCGCTCCACGAGGGCCTTCACGTGATCACGCTGCAGCAGATACAGCCAGCCGCCGAAGAGCGCGGCGACGACGGTGAACACCCAGAGCAGCACGCTGGCGCCGGTGTCGGGGTACCATCCGCGCGCCACTTCCAGCAACAGTGAAATCCCGCCCGCCCACACCGCCACGCGCGGGGCGGCTTCACGCAGACCTCGCGCATCGCGTCCGTAGAACTCGGCGATCACGTACCCGGCCAGCGTAAATGCGGCCACGTGTTCGAGCAGTCGATACACCGCTGGCTGCGTGAGCTCCACCTGCACCGGTGCGAGGGCGATGATCCAGTGCCACGTCGGCGTGACGGCGTCGAGCGGCCAGAGCGACGACAGCGCCAGATACGCCGCAAACAGCGGCAACACCAATCGCAGGGTGGGCAGCTCGAAGCGACGATGCGTGCTCGCGGCGAGGTCGCGCGTAGTGGCGATGCTGCGCAACAGCGCGATGCCGACGGTGAGCGTGGCGCCGGCGCAGATCAGATCGATGTCACCGCGTGCACCAGGGACCACCGCCACCATCACCCAGCCTAGCGCGAGCGCCACCAGCCAACGCCGGTCCTGATACCCCGACCGATGGCGAGACGGCGCGAGATACGCGGCGTGCACGGTACCCAGAATCGCGCCGGCAAAAGCGGCCAGCGGCAGCACGAAGATCCGTCGCGCGCCGCCTTCGCTGCCGCTTCCGATCAGCCAGCAGAGGGGGATCAGCTGATACACCAGCCCCATGAGCGGCAGCTCCAGCGCCAACGACTGCACGGCGGTGTCGTCTTCCAGATGACGGGCCAGGCGGGAGAACGCCCACGCCCCGAGCGCCGCGCCGGCGGTGTTGGTGGCCAAATCGAGCAGCGACGTGTACCGCGTGGGTGAGAAGAGCTGCAGCGTCTCGATGGTGCCACTGAGCACGGCGCCGAGCACCACGACGCGAGGCCAGTCGGGCGGGGCGCCGCGGGGGCGCGTGAGCTGATACACGAACCCGAACGGCACGAACATCAGCACGTTCATCACGAGGTCCGACCAGTTCCAAATGTTGGTCAGGCCGTGCGCCGGTGTCCACTGAAAGCGGAAGGGCGCCATGGTGATAATCGACGTGACCAGCGCGAGGTAGCCGAGGACCGCCCGTCCGAGTCGGAGGGCGGTGAAATCGGCGGTGCGCCGGAAGCGGAAGCGGGTGACTGGCATGCTCCGAGGAGTATCGGCAGGTGGTAGCTTTTTACGGTCCCTCTTCCACCCCTGCCAGGCGTTTGCCCATGCGTTTCCCTGCTCTTCTGACCCCGCTCGCCTGCGGCGTCCTCTTCCAGACCGCGCTCAGCCCGTCGGTGGCCGTGGCTCAGGCCCCGCGCGCGGCGGCTAGCCTCCCGGCGCTCGACTCGACCACGTTTGCGGCCTTGTCGTGGCGCAATATCGGTCCGTTCCGTGGAGGCCGGTCGGTGGCGGCGGTGGGCGTGCCATCGCAGCCGCTCACGTACTTCGCGGGCTATACGGGAGGCGGGTTGTGGCGCACCGACGACGCCGGCAACAGCTGGCGCAACATCTCCGACGGCTACTTCAGGACGGGGTCGGTGGGGGCCATCGCGGTGGCGCCGAGCGACGAGAACGTGATTTACGTGGGCATGGGTGAGCACGCGATCCGCGGTCAGTCGTCGACGTACGGCGACGGCATGTACAAGAGCACCGATCAGGGGCGTAGCTGGACGCACATCGGTCTTGCCGCGTCGCGCCAGATCTCGGCCGTGCGCGTGCACCCGAGCAATCCCGACGTGGTGTACGTCGCGGTGCAGGGCGATCGCTGGAAAGGCACGACCGATCGCGGCATTTATCGGACGACGGACGGCGGCAAGACGTGGACGCAGCTGCTGAAGGGAGAGAACGCGTTCAGTGGGGCGAGCGACCTGTCGATGGACGCTACGAACCCACGCATTCTGTACGCAGCGATGTGGGATCATCAGCGCACGCCGTGGATGGTGCGAAGCGGTGGCGCCGGCAGCGGCATCTGGAAGTCGGTGGACGGGGGCGACACGTGGAAGCGCAGTCAGGAAGGGCTGCCGAAGCTGGTGGGCAAGATCGGCGTGTCGGCGTCGCCGGCCAATCCCGATCGTGTGTACGCGATTGTGGAAGCGGAGAACGGTGGACTGTTCCGCAGCGACGATGCCGGCAAGACGTGGCGTCAGCAGTCGGGCGACCGTTTGATTCAGACGCGCTCGTGGTATTACATGAACATCACGGCCGATCCGAAGAACGCCGACGTGGTATGGGTCATGAACGCGCCCGCGATGAAGTCGATCGACGGCGGCCGCACGTTCGCGAGTGTGTCGGCTACGCATGGCGACAACCACCAGCTGTGGATCAACCCGACCAATCCGAACTACCTCATCAACGCGAACGATGGCGGCGCGTCGATTTCACTGGATGGCGGCAAGAGCTGGAGCACGCAGGACAATCAGCCCACGTCGCAGTTTTATCACGTGGCGGTGGACGACGGCTTCCCGTACAAGCTGTACGGCGGCCAGCAGGACAACAGCTCGGTGATCATTCAGTCACAGAGCGACGGTGGCAGCATCGGCATTCGTGAGTGGACGGAAGGCCCGGGCTGCGAGAGCGCCAACATGGGGGTGAGCGCCAAGAATCCGCGCTACATCTACGGCGGTTGCTATCAGGGACTGATCGACGAGATGGACGCGAACAACGGCCTCACGCGTACAATCATGCCGTGGCCCGAGATGAACCTCACCGAGCCCACCGACAAGACGAAGTATCGCTTCAACTGGACGGCGCCGATCGAAGTCTCGATGCACGACGACAAGGTCGTGTACCATGGCGGCAACGTGCTGTTCAAGACGACGACGCGCGGACAGAGCTGGACGCCGATCTCGGGCGACCTCACGCGCAACGACAAGACGCGTCAGGGATGGGGCGGTGGTCCGATCACCAACGAAGGTGCCGGCGGCGAGGTGTACGCCACGATCGTCGTGATCGAAGAGTCGCCGCACGATGCTAACACGATGTATGTGGGCACCGACGACGGCGTGATTCAGCGCACGCGCGACGGAGGCAAGACGTGGACGAACGTCACGCCGGCGTCGTGGGGCGATGGACTCGTGAACGAGATCGCGATCTCGCCGCACGATGCGGGCACGATCTATGTGTCGTTCCGCAAGGATCGCCTAGGCGATCCGACGCCGCACATCTTCGTGTCGAAGGACTACGGCGCCACGTTCACGCGCATCGTGAATGGCTTGCGCGACGGAGAGCCGGTGCGTGTGGTGCGAGAAGACACCGAGCGCAAAGGCCTGTTGTACGCCGGTACGGAAACGGGCGTGTACGTGTCGTACGACGCCGGTGCGCAGTGGCTGCCATTCCGCGGCAATTTCCCCGTCGTCCCCGTGACGGATTTGCAGGTGAAGCACGGTGACTTGATCGCCGCCACCGAAGGACGGGCCTTCTGGATTCTCGACGATCTCTCGGTGTTGCGTCAGCGCGCTGATGTGATCGAGAAGGCGGCGATGCACCTGTATGCCCCGCGCGCGGCGATACTGGCTGGCGGCGGCGGTTTCGGCGCGCCGCGCAACGCGGGCAAGAACGCGCCGTACGGTGCGGTGATCAACTTCCGCTTGGCGGCGGCGCCCGATACGGCTTCGACGCTGCTGCTGGAATTCGTAGACGGTAAGAACGCCGTCGTGCGGTCGTTCGCCACGAAGGGTGACACGGTAAACAAGCTCACCGTGAAGCCGGGGCTGAATTCGTTCAACTGGAATCTGCGTCGTGCGGCGCCGGCGCGGTTGGCTGGCGTGCTGCTGTTCGGCGCCCCGGGTGACGGTGGTGCGCGCGTGGTGCCGGGCCTGTACACGGTGCGTCTCACCATGGGCAGCACGGTGCAGACGCAGAAGCTCGAGGTGAAGCAGGACCCGCGGCTTGACGTGCCGGCGCGGGTGGTGGCCGAGCGGGATTCGGTGGCGAACCTGCTGTCGAGTCGCATCAACGAGATTCACGAAGCGGTGTTGCGTGTGCGTGATCTGAAGACGCAGGTGCAGGGCTACGTGACCCGCGCCAAGGAAACGAGTGCGCCCGACACGATCGCCAAGGCGGGCCGCGCGCTCACCGAGAAGCTGGGCAAGCTGGATCCGAAGATGACGACGAAGGCCGGCAACGGGCAGGACATCATCAACTACGCCAACGGCATCAACGGCCAGTATGGCTTCCTGCTCGGTCAGGTGGAAGGCAACAGCGAACTCACGCAGCCGGTGAAGGATCGGTTGGTGGAGCTCGAGAAGCTGTGGCAGACGCTCAAGGCCGAAGTGGAGCAGGTGGAAACGGTTGATGTGAACGCGTTCAACGCACTGCTGCAGAAGCACAACGTGCCGGGCGTGATCGGAGCCGCGAAGAAGAAGGGGCCGATTGCATGAGCGCAGTTCTGCGTTTTGGGTATCGGGTTTTGAGTGGGACGGCGCTGGTGGGGGGACTGACCTCACCGGCGTTGGCGCAGAAGAAGGGCGCGGTGGCGCCGCCGTATGTACCGCCGGCGGGGGCGTGGGAACGTCGCTCGCCAAGTGCGATGGGCATGGATTCGGTGAAGCTCGCCGACGCCATTGCGTACGCCATCGAGAAGGAGAGCAAGACGCCGCGCGATCTCGAGCTCAATCACTACCAGACGTTTGGTCGCGAGCCCTTCGGGGCCGCGATCGGACCGCTGGCGCCGCGCGGTGGCGCCACGGGCGTGATTCTGCGTAAAGGCTACGTGGTGGCCACCTGGGGAGATCCGAACGCGGTCGAGATCACCAACAGTGTGACCAAGAGTTTCCTGAGCACCGTGGTGGGGCTCGCCTTCGACGCGGGGCGCATTCGCAGTGTGGACGACACGGTATCACAAGTGATGCCTCCGATCCTGCGCGCGTATCCCAACGGCACCGGACTCGGCGCCGACTGGCCGGGTGACGCCAAGTGGCTGCGTCCGTTCGACAGTCCGCACAACAAGCGCCTGACCTGGGATCACCTGTTACGGCAGGTAAGCGACTGGGAAGGCACGCTGTGGGGCAAGCCCGAGTGGGCCGACCGTCCGGCGCAGCAGGTGAACACGTGGACTACACGTCCGCGCGTGGAGCCGGGTTCGGCGTACGAGTACAACGACACGCGCGTGAATGTGCTCGCACTGGCGGCGTTGCAGGTGTGGCGTGAGCCGCTGCCGGACATTCTGCGTGACAAAATCATGGAGCCGATCGGCGCGTCGAACACATGGCGCTGGTACGGCTACGACAACTCGTGGATCGTGCTCGACGGCAAGTTGGTGCAATCGGTGAGCGGTGGCGGCCACTGGGGCGGCGGCATGATGATCAACGCCTGGGACCTGGCACGCTTTGGCTTGCTCACGCAGCGTCGTGGCGTGTGGGGTGGCAAGCAGCTGCTCTCCGAAGCGTGGGTGACGAAAGCGCTCACGCCCACCCCGGCGCAGCCCACATACGGCTACATGAACTGGTTCGTGAATACCGACCGGAAGTACGTGCCGGCGGCGCCGACGCAGGCATTCGTGCATGTGGGAGCCGGGAATAACATCATCTACGTGGATCCGGTGAACGACGTGGTCGCCGTGGTCCGCTGGATCGACACGAATGCGTCGGTGAACGGGTTTGTGGAGCGCCTGCTGGGTTCGCTGGCAGCGGCGAAGTAACACACGCGGTATGGCTGGCTGATTCGATTAGATTTTGAGGTATGCACACGGATCGATTCGTCAGCCTCCGCGAGGAGTTGGCCAATGCCGTCACGCACGGCGTTGGTCTGGTGCTCAGTCTCATCGGGATGCCCATCCTGATCCTCGCCGCGATGAATCGCGGCGAACGCGCCACGGTGATCGGCGCCAGCGTGTTCGGCGCCACGCTGATCGCCCTCTATGCGGCGAGTACGCTGTATCACGCGATCCCGCACCCCACGCTCAAGCAGAAGCTGCGCGTGGTCGATCACGCCGCGATCTACCTGCTCATTGCCGGCACGTACACGCCATTCACGCTTGGCGTACTGCGCGGCACTTGGGGCTGGACGCTGTTCGGCATCGTGTGGACGCTCGCCGCGCTCGGTGTGTTGTTCAAGGTGGTGTTCGGCAGCGGCGCGATGGCGAAGTTGTCCACGGCGATCTACGTGGCGATGGGCTGGGTGATCATCATCGCGATCAAACCGCTGATGGCCTCCATGGAGCACGCGGGATTGATGCTGCTGGTGGCCGGAGGGCTCTGCTACACGGGCGGTGTGATCTTCTATGTGGACCGCCGCCGCGCCTGGACGCATCCGGTGTGGCATCTGTTCGTCATGGGTGGCAGCATCTGCCATTATTTCGCGGTGCTCTGGTACGCCGCTCCTGCGCGATAACCGAGTGGTGCCGTTGGCGGTGCTCGGTCCGGCACTGCTGTTCCTGACGGCCGGCATCCTGCACTTCGTGATGCCGGCGTTCTTCGACCGCATCGTGCCACCGTGGGTGCCCAACGCGCGACTCGCCACGTACGTGAGTGGCGTGTTCGAGGTCCTGGGCGCCATCGGGTTGCTGATCCCGGCCACGCGTGTTGCCGCGGCATGGGGGCTCATTGCTCTGCTGGCTGCGGTGCTGCCGGCCAACATCCACATGCTGAATCAGGCGCGCGCCGCCCATGCATCGGCGGGGTACATCGCGGGGCTGTGGCTGCGCTTACCGTTGCAGCCGCTGTTGATGTGGTGGATCTGGCGTGTGGCAATTCGCCGCTGATTGCAACGTCGTGCTTTGTGTGATGGCTAAATAACGGCAGACCGCTGATTCTCGCTGATCACGCACGAATTCGTGCGGTGTGGGTCGCGCGCGCCGCATGCCAAGTTGGGGTCGTTTTTTGTTGTTCAACTACAAACAACGACCCGGCGTGCACCCCCGGTCTCCGGAGCGCGTACGTGCGAATCCGTGTGCTATTCGCGTAAATCCGTGGTAAGAGCTGTTCTCCCCTTTGCTGCGATTCGGAACTGCTCTGGATGCTTCGGCAGCAAAAGAAACGGCAAACCGCTGATTTCCGCGGACAACGCACGAATTGGTGCTGTGCAGACCGAGAGCTCCGCATGCCGCGTTAGGCCTGCTGTTTGTTGTTCAACGACAAACAGCGACCCCGTGTGCCCCCCGGACTCCGGAGCGCGCGCGTGCGAATCCGTGTGGGATTCGTGGCAATCCGCGGTCAAAGCTGTTCTGCAACGGTTGCTGCACAGCTCTGCTTCACTCGACGCACCAGAAGTGGTCAACGCGTTACAGCGCGATCACGTCGCGTTCGGCGATCACGAACAGCGTGTCCTGCTCCGACCGCTCGTACATGCCAGAACCGGTAAAGCTGGAGAAAGCCGGCAGCACCCCGACGCGGGGACCGAACACGAACGTGGCGAGGCGCGCGTGCTGACGGCCGCGGCCGAACACCGAGACGCACGGGTGCAAATGTCCCGCCAGCACGTAGCCGCCCGCGTGCTCTACCGGCTCGTGCACGCCGATGAATGGTCCGATGGCAAACGGCGCATCCACGCAGACAATACCCAACGAAGCCGGTGGATCGCCGGCATGCGCATCGTGATTACCACGCACCAATGTGATCGCGACCTCCGCATGCACCTCGCGCCATACGCCGATCGTGGCCAGTGTATCAGCATGGCGTCCGGCGCGTGCGTGCAGCAGATCACCCAGCACGACCAGATGGGTTGCCGCCGTATCGTGCAGCACGCGAGACAATCGCGCCAGGTCGCTGGCCGTGGTGCCCGTGGGCACCGGCACGAACGCGGCCCGAAACGCCGCCGCCTTACCCCAGTGGAGATCGGCGACCACGACGATGCCGCGCTCGGGGAGCCAGAGCGCGCGATCGGGCAAGAGCACGAGCCGCTCGCCGCCTACGATATGCGTGACGGCGCCGGACGGTATGAGATGCCCCCTCACGTCACCACCTTCGTGGCACGGCCCGCATGCGCGCGGAATGTCATCGACGTGCCCGATCGTGTCGACTTCTCGGCCGCGACCGTCATGCGGCGCACCCGATCCGCCAGCTTCTCCGAGGTCACACGCGACCGCGTAGAGTCGACCAACAGCGGAAAGGCGAGCGGCGTCGGACGCTCGACATCGATCACGCGCACGATGCTTTCCGACAGGCGCTGCAGCACACGGCCCAAGCGGCTCGATTCGAGCTGCCGCTCGAGCACCTCACGACGGGCCTGCTGCACCAACAGGTTCTCGGGATCGTAGTTCACGAACACATCGTACAACAATCCACTCGACGCCTGCATCTGCTTGACCGATTTCGACTGCCCCGGATAGCCTCCGAAAATCAAGCCGGCAACCCGAGCGATCTCCCGGAACTGCCGTCGGGCCAGCTCAGCGGCATTGAGGCTGTGCGTGATATCGTGCAGCAGGTGCTCCGTCGCCAGTAAGCCCGACTCCAATGCCTCTTCCAGCGGCGCGGCGTCGGCGGTGAGCAGCTCGAATCCATAATCGTTACAGGAGAACGAGAACGAGATTGGCGTCAGCTGCGCCATGCGATACGCAAACAGCGCGGCGAGTCCCTCGTGCACCAAGCGGCCTTCGAACGGATACACGAACAGGTGATGACCGTCGCGGGTTTCGCAGCGCTCGATGAGCAGCTCATCCGGCCGCGGAATGATGCTGCGCTCGGCCTGCAGCGTGAGTACCGGCTGGACCGCCTGCATCTCGGGATCGCTGTACACGCCCTGTCGCGCCTCCTCGAGCTTCGCCCGTACCGCGTGCGAGAGCTCGGTGCTGAGTGGCATGCGGGCGCCCTGCCAGCGCGGAATCGCCCCGGTGATGCCCTTCGCCTTGCGTACCCATGCCGTGAGATCGCGCAGCCGCACGAACTCCAGCGGTGTGCCGGCGAAAATGAACTTGTCGCCCGGGGCGAGACGAGACACGAACGACTCTTCCACCGTGCCGAGTCGGCCGCCCTTGAGATAGCGCACGGCGATGGCGGCGTCACTGACGATGGTGCCGATGTTCAGCACATGTCGCATTGCGACACGGCGATCGGTCACCATGTAGCGATCCCCCACCAGTTGTACGCGCGCATACTCGGGATAGGCCTTCAGGGCATTACCGCCGCGCGTCACGAAGTCGATGACCCAATCCAGCTCCACCTCGGTGAGGCGGCGATAGGCTCGTGTGGAACGCAGCTCCAACAGCACGTCGTCACGGGTGAACCCTCCACCCAGCGCGAGCGTGACCAGATGCTGCGCCAGGAGATCGAGTGGACGATCGAGCGGTTCACGACTCTCGATCGCGCCGGCGCGCATGGCGTCACGGGCGGCGGCCACTTCCACCAGCTCGAACGCATGCGTGGGCACGCACAGAATGCGCGACACGCGCCCCGGTGAATGCCCCGACCGACCGGCCCGCTGCATCAGGCGTGCGACGCCTTTGGGGCTGCCGATCTGCATGACGAGGTCGACCGGTGAGAAGTCCACGCCAAGATCCAGCGAGCTGGTGGCCACTACCACGCGATAGCGCCCCGTCTTGAGTCCGTCTTCCACGTCCTCCCGCTGCGTGCGTGAGAGCGAACCGTGATGAATCGCGGTGAACTCGAACCACGCCGGATTGGCCGCGATGATGGATTGAAACCAGATCTCACATTGCGAGCGTGTGTTGGTGAACACGATCGCACTCTGTGCGGCCTCGAGGCGCTGCATGACCTCGGGCAACAGCTTGGTGTTGAGGTGCCCCGCCCACGGAAACCGGTCGATGGTGTCCGGGGTGAGCGCCTCGACCTGGGTGTCTTTCGGCACGATGCCACGCACGAGTCGTCGCGCGTGTGGGGCGCCGTCGGCACGGTAGCCCAGCAGCGTGTCGGCTGCGGTGTCGAGATTGCCCAACGTGGCCGACACACCCCACGTGCGGAGCTGGGGACAGATGCGTCGCAGGCGCGCCAGCGCCAACTCCACCTGCGCGCCGCGTTTGGTGGAGAGCAGCTCGTGCCACTCGTCGACCACAATGCAGCGCAGGTCGGAGAATATCGCCTCGTGATCCTTGCGACAGAGCAGCAGTGAGAGCGACTCTGGCGTGGTCACGAGCGCTGACGGCAACCGGTCGCGCTGTCGCGCGCGTCGAGCGGCGGTCGTATCACCAGTGCGCGATTCGACGGTCCACGGCAGGCCCATCGCTTCAATCGGCTCACGCAATGCCTGCTCGGTATCGGCCGCGAGCGCCCGCAGCGGCGTGATCCAGAGTACCCGCAATGGCGCGCCGTCGGCACGACGACGCAGGGTGCGCGGCACTTCGTGCTCGGCCAGCGCTTCGAGTACGGGTCCCATCCAGGCGGCGTACGTTTTGCCGGTGCCGGTGGCGGCGTGAATGAGTCCCGACTCGCCGCTGGCGTAGGCGCTCCACACTTCACGCTGAAAGGCAAACGGACTCCATCCACGCGTGCCAAACCACTGCTCGAGCCGTGCTACTGCGTCACTCACCGGCGGGCTCCGAGTTGAGCAGTGCCTTGACCGTGTCCAGCGTATCCGCCTCGCTGGCCGGTTTGTCACGACGCCACCGCGCCATGCGCGGAAAGCGCACCGCGATGCCACTCTTGTGGCGCGTGCTGCGCTGAATGCCCTCGAAGGCCAGTTCGAACACGAGCTCCGGCTTTACGGTGCGTACCGGTCCGAACTTCTCGAGCGTGTTGCGACGCACGAAGGCGTCCACCTCGCGGATCTCGGCGTCGGTGAGTCCTGAATACGCCTTCGCAAAGGGCACGAGCGCGTCACCGTCCCAGATAGCGAACGTGTAGTCGGTAAAGAGTCCGGCGCGCCGACCGTGTCCCGCCTGCGCATATACCAATACCGCATCGACCGTGAGTGGATTCACCTTCCACTTCCACCAGTCCCCGACCTTGCGACCGACGCCATAGGGCGACACGCGACGCTTCAGCATGAGTCCTTCGGCCTGCATGTCGCGCGAACGTTCGCGGGCGTCGCGTGCGGCACTCCACGACGACACGTCGAGTACCGGCGACATTCCCATCGACGCACCACCGGGAAGTCGCGAGACGATGGACACGGCCAGCGCGCGGCGATCACGCATGGGCCGGTCACGCACATCGACGCCATCCGCCTCGAGGCAGTCGTACACGAGCAGATGGCAGGGCACGTCGGCCAAGAGTTTCTTGCCCACCGTCTTGCGGCCGATGCGCCGTTGCAGTTCACTGAACGGCAGCGGCTTGCCGTCACGCCAGGCCAAGAGTTCGCCGTCGAGCACAGTGCCATCAGGCAACCACGTGGCGCTCGCTTCGACTTCGGGAAAGCGATCGGCCAGCAGCTCCTCGCCGCGGCTCCACAAGAAGGTGCGCCCACGACGCCGTACAAGCTGTGCGCGAATCCCGTCCCACTTCCACTCCAGCTGCCAGTCGTCGGGCGCGCCCAGTGATTCGAGCTCGGCCTCAAGCGGATACGCGAGGTAGAACGGGTAGGGTCGACTCCAGTCGGCGTCAGTGGTTTCAGTGGCGACCAGCTGCGTGAACCACGCCGCGCTCGGCTCCCATTGTCCCATGAGACGATGCGCGATGGTCTCGGCGTTGATCCCGCTCACCTGGGCGAGCGCGCGCACTACGAGACCGTCGGACACGCCGACGCGAAATGATCCCGTGAGCAGTTTGTTGAAGAGAAAGCGCGAGGTGCCGTTGAGCGCCTCCCACGCGTGCCGCAACGCGTCGCGTTGCACATCGCTGTCCATCCGGGCGAGTGGTAGCAGCCGCTCTTCCACCCACCAAGCAAGCGTATGCGCGTCGTTGGCGTCGCTCTCGGGCACCAACAGCGAAATCGTTTCGGCCAGGTCGCCGGCTTGCGCGTAGCACTCTTCGAACAGCCACGCCGGTACATCGGCGGCCTGGGCCGCCCAGGCGCGCAAGTCGGGGGCGCGTACCAGTCGTTTTGGTCTGCGACCCAACAGAAACGCGACGGCCCAGGCGGCATCCGGCGCGGCGGCGGCGTTGAAGTACGCCACGAGTGCAGCAACCTTCTCGCTGGTCGCCGTCGTGGCGTCAATCGTATCGTACAGCGCGGCGAACTGTCTCATGACGCTGTATCCACCGTGACGTCATCGCGCTCGCCCTCGTAGCGCGTCGCGATGGCCCGCGCATCGAGACCGTGGTCGGTGAGCCACTTCACCACGGGACCGGTGAAGCCATGCGTGACCCAGACCCGCTCGGCGCCGGTGGCGCTGATCGCGCTGAGCAACTGCGGCCAATCCACGTGGTCACTGAGGGTAAAGCCCGTGTCGACTCCGCGTCGTCGTCGCGCTCCGCGCACTTGCATCCAGCCGCTGGCAAAGGCGGCGCGCGTGCTGCCGAAGCGACGCGCCCAGGCCGATCCGTCGGCGCTCGGGGGCGCCACTACGATCGCTCGCGATGTGGCCGATGCTTTCGTGGCCGTGAGCGCATACAGCGTGCTGGGCATCGCGATGCCGCCGTCGCGGTACACCTGCGTCATACGCTCCACGGCGCCGTGCGTGAGGATCGGTCCGATGGAGGGGTCGAGACCGGCCAGCATGCGCTGTGCCTTGCCGAGTGCGTAGCCGTACAGCAACGACACATGTCCGTCATTCGCGTTCTGGGTCCACCACGTGTTGATGTCGGCGAACACCCGTTGCTGGTTCGGCCAACGGTAGATCGGTAGGCCGAACGTACTTTCCGTGATGAACGTGTGACAGCGGACGGGCTCCCACGCGGCGCAGGTGGGATCGGGGTCGGTCTTGTAATCGCCGGACACCACCCAGACCTCGCCGCGATACGCGAGGCGGATCTGGGCCGAGCCCAGGATGTGTCCGGCTGGGTGAAACGACACGGTGACGCCGTTGATGTCACGCGTCTCGCCATAGGCAATCGATTCGAGGCCGGCCGACCATGCGCCGAGTCGTTCACGGGAGACACCTTCGCCATCGCGCGCCACGAGGTAGCGCTCACATCCCCACGTGAGGTGATCGCCGTGCGCATGCGTGATGAGCGCGCGCGGCACGGGAGCCCACGGGTCGATATAGCAATCGGCGGCGGCACAGTAGAGTCCGCGCGCGGTCTCGGTGAGCAGGGACATGATCTTCTGAGTGTCCGACCGTGCGTTCAGGTTCCCGCTGAGTACCCCGAAAGGCGCGAAGCTCTCTCGACAGTGTGCGCCTGGGACGTGCAGATTGGTGGACGATGCGTCTCGCTGCCCTTCGATCGTTGAATGCTTACCTGTTCCACCGCGCGCGGTCCGTTTCGGGCGTGCCGACGGTGCTGGCGCTCGCCGTGCTGGCGGGTGCCGTCGACGCGTTGTCTCCCCGCGTGCTGCGGGCACAGCGCGCTACGTTCGCGTCCGACCCGGCGCGGCTCGTACGCGAGGTCGTGCGCGAAGCGGACACCGCGGGCGTGCTGGCGGCGGAACAGCGCTGGCGGCCGCGGGTGCGTGGCGATCGGTACATGACCGCGCTGCTCGATGGTTCTCTGGCACGGCTGCGTTATCGCAGTGACGAAGCGACGCGACAGTATCGCGTGGCGCAGTCGGACTCACTGAGTCGCACCGGTGCCTACGCGATGATGGGCTTGGCCTCGGTGAGCGGACAGCGCTCACAGTACACGGAGGCGCTCTCGTTGTACCGGCGGGCGGCGCGGCGCATGGCCCAACTCGGTGATTCGGCCGGCCAGGTCGAAGCCATGCTCGGTGAGTCGATGACCGTGTTGCGGACCGCCGGCATTGAACCGGCGAAGCAGCTCTTTCGCGACGCGGCTGTGCTGCTCCCCGCTGGCGATGCCTGGTTGCGGGCCCGGCAGCGATGCCTGCTCCTCCAGGTCCAGGTGCGCGCGAGCGAAGTGATTACCGACAGCAGTTGGCAATTGGCGCTCAACGACGCGAAGCCGCAGGGCCCGCGGGTGTACGCCGACTGCCTCTTTGCGCAGGCGCAGTATCTCGACGGGCGCGGAAATCGCCAGCAGGTCGGCATCGTACTCGATACACTTGCCAGCGTACAGCGCCGGGCTGGGCTAATGCCGGGGCTAGCGGCCACGCTGCAGTGGAGAGGCACGACTTTTATTGTCGGCGGCTATTACTTGGCGGCTCGAAGACGACTGCGAGAGTCGCTCGATGTCGCGCGACAGAGTGAGAGTCGCGGCGGTGAAGCGTGGGCGATGCTGAATCTCGGGCAGATTGCGCAGCGCACCGGTGCGGTGGGCGACGCCGGCCGCATGCTGACCGAAGCACGAGCGATACTGCTCGAGATCGGTGACCGAACCGGGCTGGCGTTTGCCGACCGGTTCATCGCCGAGGGCATGCTGCTGCGAGGGGATCTGGTCGCCGCCGATTCGGCATTCCGTGCGATGGCGTCGCACAGCGATGCGGTTGCTCCAACGGCGAACGTCGAAGTGCTGTTGACACGCGCCGACATCGCGCGTCGTGAAGGGCAGCTCGCACTGAGCGGTCAGCTGCTGAATATGGCGGACTCGTTGGCGTCTGCGCGCAACTACACAGGGAATACAACCAATCGTGCCTACCAGCGTGGGCTTTTGGCACTCGAGCACGGCGATGCGGCGACCGCCCTCGCGATCTGGCGCGCGCTGCTTGGCGTGCGCGGTATGCGCGGTCCGAACAGATTCGAAGTAGAGAGTCGGATCGCCGAGGCGGAAGCCTCGACGGGCGCGCTCGACGCGGCCTGGCGTGACTTCAGCCAAGCGCAGGCGACGATCGACGGCTGGCGCGCGACGCGGACGCGACGCGAAGATCAGTTAGCCGCGCTCGCCGACCGACATCTCGATTGGGATCTCGATCTCGGTCTGGCGACCCTCGTGTCGCACTTTGCGGTCGCGCACCGGGATGCCGAAGCGTTATCCATCGCTGAGTGGCGTCGGGTTCGGAGCCGCGAGCAGCAGGCGCTGCAGCGCGGCGTCCTCGCGGTCGACGGGACGCGTGTCGTCGGTGTGGCAGTTCGTGCGTTCGACTCGCTTGCGGTCGATCCGCTCCGCATTTCAGCGTTGGCGCGCGCAAGGCTCGCTCGAACGCATGCCGTCGTGAGCTACATCGTGGGTCGTGGCGGCGAGCCCACCACCGCGTTCGTGCTGACGCGTGACACGCTGGTCAGCGTTCGCATGGCGCCGATCGATTCGTTGGCGTCGCGCATCGAGCGCTTCAGTGCCTTCCTGCAGGCGGGTCGGTTGATGGCGCCACTCTCGCGCGAGCTAGCGGCCGCGCTGATCGATCCGGTCGTGCGTGCGCTCCCGTCACATATCACGCGCGTGGTGCTGGTCCCTGACGGCGCGCTACATCGTCTGCCGTTTGTCGCGCTGACCCATCCCGCGGGTGGCGCCTTCATCGAGCACTACGAAGTGGCGGTTGCGCCGTCGGTAGAGGATGCGCTCGGTGGTGCGGTCGGCGTGCCGCGTTTCCAACGCGATGGCCGCGACGCCTATCGCGCCGTGGTGGTCGGAGCGCCGGCGACGATGCCGATGATGCCCGGTACCACGTCGTCGTGGTCGGCGCTTCCGGGCGCGCGCGAGGAAGCGCGTCAGGTATCGGGCATGCTGCGTGGCGGCGAACTGCTCGACGGTCGGGGCGCGACGCGCGATCGGATCTCAACGCGACTCGGCGCCGGTGGACAGATCCTCCATATCGCCAGTCACGCCGTAGCCGATCCCTCGTCGTTTGACGGCAGCGGTATCGTGGTGCAAGCGACGTCCACCCATGACGGGCTATTCGATCTCGGTGACTTCTCGGCGCAACCGTTGCCGTTCGACTTAGTCGTCTTTTCGGCCTGCGCGAGCGGTGACGGCGTGATGTTGAGCGGCCAGGCGCTCCATGGCCTCGTGAGCACGGCGCTGGATGCGGGAGCGCGCGGCGTGCTGGCCACGCGGTGGCGGGTCGACGACGCGGCGATCGGGCCCTACATGGACGCGTTCTATCGCGCGCAGTTCGCCGGACGCGACGTGGTCTCGTCGCTGCACGCCGTTCGCACGGCAGCGCTACGCCACGGGGCCTCACCGGCCATCTGGGCGAATCTCGAGTACTTCGGCGATCCGACGCTGCAGCTGACGCTGCAGGCGCGCCCCGCCAGTGTATGGGGGCGATGGAGCAGTGCCGTCCAGCGCTGGTTCTCGCGCGTCGACTAACGCTGGCGGGTCAGTCGCAGCTCGCTGCGCGTGCGACGACCGTCGACCGTCGCGACGGTTACCCACCAGCCGGTGGTGCGGGTGCGATCGACCTCGGTGACCGACGGCCCGAGGACCGCGGTGGTGTCGTTGACCACGAGCTGCGTCACCGACCGTCCGTTCGCATCGAGCAATTCCAGCGTGTAGCTGGTGCTACCAGGCACCGCGCTCCAGACGAACCGCTGCGCGTCCAAGAGGACCGCGCCGCTGGCCGGAGCAATCAGCTGTGGCGCCGCGCTCACGGCTCCTGCACGAAAGCGAATCGCCTCATCGGTGGGCGCGCGCGTGGCGAGCGGCACACCGACAGCCAGCACCAGCGCCGCCGCGGCGGCGAGTGGCCACCAGCGGCGCGTCGAGCGCGTGGTCCCACGGGTCATCGACGCACGCGACGTCGTGTTGGGCAGCGCCCCGCTCGAGGCGACGTGCGCGGCTTGCAGCAGCGCGAGCTGCGCCGACGCCCCCGACGTGATCGCCTGCTCGAGGATACGCTCGCGTTCCGATTCCGAAAGCTCGCCGTCGAGCGCCGTGCGCATCGCCTCGGGCGTCGGCTGTTCCGACGCCGGTCGCTGCGCACGCGCACGCCGAAGCGCCGCGTAGGCGCTGCGCAATTCGTCGTCGTTCACGGCGTCTGCTCTCCATCCGCACGTAGCGCGGCTCGCAGGTCATCGAGCCCACGGTACAACAGGTTGCGCACCTTCGCCTCCGACCAACCGGTCATGCCGGCAATTTCTTGGCGTTCATATCCCTCGAGATGCAGCTGCACGACGAGACGGCGATTCTGCACGATGCCGCCGAGCGCGGCCTCGAGCCGGTGCGACAGCTCCGTTGACGCGCTCGAGTCGACCGGGGCGACCTGCAGCGACGCGGGGAGCGTCTCCGACGCCAACACCGTGTCGAGCGTGTCCTCACGGCGCGCCGTCCGTCGACGCAGGAAGTCGATGACGGCGGACATGGCGACCTTGTGCAGATATGACGCACCGAGCGCGTCCAGATTCTCATCGCTGGCGCGCGTCTTCCACAGTCGGATGCGGATGTCCTGTAGGACCTCGTCGACATCGTACTCGCGCAGTCCACGGGCTTGCGCGGCGCGACGCATGAGTCCGCCGAACCGCAGGAGCACGCGATCGATCGCGCCCCCGTTGACCGGCGCGACCGATTCCGAGTCATCCACGGGTTCCCCGCCGACATGCGGCGCTCGCGCTGTGGATTTGTTGGGGATCGGGAGCGCGTCGTGGGCCACGGCGTGGAATCTACTGACGGGACTGTCGCGCGCGAGCCACAGAAATCGCGAGAGTGAGAATCCGGCAATTCGTCACGCGTTACTCAGACGACAGCTCGCCGGGATAGATGATGAGCAGGCCCTGGCGCACAGTAACTCCTTTTCGAGCGAGTCAGACCGATGAACGTACGATCAGTGGTTGCAGTTCTCGCGAGTGTAATACTGGGGACGACGGCCGGAGCGCAGTCGGTACAGTTTCAGAACGGCTCGACGTTTACCACCTCGGGGATCGCCGGCTTCGCCACCACGGGTTCCATGATGACGGGGCTTCGCATCACGGCCAACTTCAGTGGAGGTAGTGTCTTCAGTGGCACGTGGGGCGACATCGGATCCTCGTCACCCGGCAACTTTGGACTCATTGACTCCAACTGGGGTCAGCTGACGCTCGGCGCCGCTCAGAACACCAACAACTTCTTTTGGCAGCTCCAAGTGACCAACCCGTTGGCGGGTACGTTGACGTCGCTCACGTTCAACGGAGGACCAGCCGGCGTGGTGTTCGACTGCCGCTATACCGTGTCGGGATGCGACAACGTGGCCGGGAGCGGCACGGCGATCGACGGTACGCCCGGCTCAAGCGGTGCAATCTCGTTTCAGCTGTCGCCCACCAATACGTTTCCCGCTGTCGGCGTGACGGCGATCTACTCGAACCTCGTCGGCCTCACCGGTCAACCGCCGGTGGGCGATCTCTTCGAGCAGTTCACACTGCAGTTCGGCAACGGAAACGGCGCGGGTCTTTCAACGGAGTCCGGCGCGTTTCTGTACGGGGTGGATACGGACAACGTGTTGACCGGCAGCGTGCTCGTGCCGGGCGGGCCGCCGCCCAGTACCACCGTGCCCGAGCCGTCCACCTACGCGCTAATGGCCGCCGGTCTGGCGGGCACGCTGCTCATGGCGCGTCGTCGGCGCACAGAGGCCTAGAAGCTCAGCGTCAACCCGCTGGAGAAGAACGTGTCGGTGGTGCGCAGCTGCACGCTGTTCCGCACCGGCGGCTCGGAGTTGTAGCGGATCACATAGCCCACCTTGAGGCCGATCTGCTTGGAGATCGGCGCCACGATCGCGCTTTCGGTGTTCAGGAAGTATGCGCTCGTGCTGTCGCCGATCGCGGGCAGATACTCGGCGGTCTGCTGTATGTAGGCGAGCTCGGTGAGTCGATGACGGAATTCCATTGCGGCGCGCGCGGCGGGGAAGGCGCGTGCCGCCTTGGCCGTGGATCCCGGCGTAAGCGTCTGTGAGAAGAAGGAACCGCCCAGCGCCACATTGAGCTTGGTCTGCTTGACGTCGACGGCGGCCACGGTCACGCCGAAGCCCTGTTGGAAGCGACTGCTGATGCCCTGCACCACGTTGCGATCGTAGCGCGACGCGACGAACAGCGCGACGCGATCGGCCACGGTGCGCTCGCCGCGCACGCCACCGTTCCAGAAGTTCGTGTTGACCTTCTCGTTCGCTTCACCGTAGAAGAACGCCAGATCCTGCACGACGGACCAACCGACCACACTGTACTTGAGCCGGTTGTTCACGTTCGTGGTCAGCGCGCTGGCATTCCCGCTGGTTTGCGAGAAGCCGAGGGAGCCATTGACCTCCCACATCTTTTTTTTCTTCGGCGTGGTGGACTGGGCCGCAGACTGCTTGGCCGCGTCCTGTGCGTATAACGCAACGGGTGCGGCGAGGAGCAGCGTGCCGATGAACAGACGGAAGGCGGTTCTGCGCATTCAGTGTTTGATGAAGGTCCCCGCTTGCAACTCGCGCATGGCGACCTGCAACTCGGCCTGCGTGTTCATCACGATAGGACCGTACCAGGCGACCGGCTCCTTGATGGGGGCGCCGGAGACCAGCAGAAAGCGAAGCCCTTGCTCGCCGGCCCGCACCACGACTTCATCGCCGCTGTCGAAGAGCACCAGCGACCGATTGCCGGACATGTCCCGCACGAGGTCGTCGTCGTTGCCCGCCGTCCGCTCCGTCAGCACGCCCATCGGGTCCGAGGCATGACGGAACGTTCCAGTCCCTTCAAAAATGTAGGCGAAGGTACTGCGATATGCGTCCACCGGCAGTGACTTCGTACGGCCCGCCGGGACGAATACATCGAGGTAGCAGGGATCAGCAGCGATGCCGTCGACCGGGCCACGTTTGCCCCAGAATTCGCCACAGATCACGCGCACGGTGGTGCCGTCGTCATCGATGATCTCGGCGATCGCCTCGGACTGCACATCCTGGTAGCGAGGCGCGGTCATTTTCAGCGACGAGGGCAGGTTGGCCCACAACTGGAACCCGTGCATCCGTCCCTGGGCGTCGCCTTGTGGCATTTCGTGGTGCACGATGCCGCTGCCGGCGGTCATCCACTGCACGTCACCAGCGCCCAGCGTGCCGCGGTTGCCCAGCGAGTCGGCGTGCTCGACGTTGCCGGCGAGAACGTACGTGATGGTCTCGATGCCGCGATGTGGGTGCCACGGAAAGCCGGCCTGGTATTGCCGCGGGACGTCGTTCCGGAAATCATCGAACAGCAGAAACGGGTCGGTTTCCGACGTTTCGCCGAACCCGAAGGCGCGGTGCAGATGCACGCCGGCGCCTTCCATGGTGGCCTGGGCCTGCACGATTCGCTTGACGGGACGGATAGACATCAGACACTCTCGAGGTTGGGATGCCCTGCAATATATCTCAGTAATGAGCTAATGCAAGGGTCACATTAGAAGCCCAGGAGGTCTCCGCCGGAACTTATCGGGCGGGGTGGGGGCGGGGTGGGTGCCTCCCCGAAGATGTCGATGGATCGCATGGCGACATCGATCGTGGCCAACGCGGCTTGCAGCTCGGCCTCGGTTTTCCGGATCTCCCACCGATACAGCGGGCCGGCGGTGGCCAGTACCGCGACACCGGCCAACAGCGCGCCGGCCAGCGCCGGTCCCCCGATGGCGGCTCCAGCGAGCAACAAAGCCTTCTTGCCGATGAGCGCGCCAATGAAGCCGCCAAAAACGCCGCCGCCGCCGGCGATCAGGCTGTAGCCGGCGATGTTGGCCGTGAGCCCTTCTCGGAGGCTGACCTGAATCGTGACTTCGCAGGCCCTGGTGCTCCCCGGTGCGGCCGCCAACGTCACACGGAGCTCCGGGACGTACACGCCGTAGCGAGTCCACGTCCACTTATAGTTGCCGTCGACCATAGCCGGCAAATCGAACACTAAGACGCCACCATCAAGAGGGTGTCCGCCCAGTGTGTCGCGAAGCGTCAGCGACCATGGGGCTGCTTGCAGTGATCGTCCCAGCACCTGAAGTACTGCGCGAGGTGCGGCGGCAAAGCGACGCGTGACAGACAGCGTGCGCTGGGTGGTGCCGAACAGACGAGTGGCAAGGGTCTCCTTCCAGCGGGGCATCGGCTGCGCACGCTGGATCGCGTTCGGCGAAGCGCGGAGTTCGTCGAGCGCTAAGGCCACGTAACGCTGCGAAATACCCGCTTCAATCGCCGCCGCCTCGACATCGCGCAGTCGGTAGGCATCTGTGGGTAATGCCGCATCAGTGCGAGAACTCTGATCGGATGCTGTCGCGCCCTCCTGCGCGTTCACTGGGGCCATCGAGGTCGCCACCAACTGCTTGGTACCGGCGGTTGCCCGCATGCGAGACTCCAATCGGGCCGCCGCCTCCGCTTGCAGCTCCGCCGCGCGACGCCAGATGACCATGGCATCGTCGCTGGAAAGCGCGGTCTGCCCGCCTTCGTCGCGGGCGGCACTCTCGACGGCCTCAAGTGCCTTGCCCAGCGCGTCGGCCAGCTCTTCGCCGTTCGCAAAGCGATCATCGGCCCGTTTCCGGAGGCACTGATCGATCACCGCGGCCAGAGCCGGCGGCACGGCGGGCGCCACCGATCGGAGCGACGGTGGCTCCTTGGTGGCGTGAGCGACCAAGATCGCCTGCGGCGCCGACCCTTCGAACGGCAGCCGTCCACTGAGCGCCAGAAAGCCGATACAGCCCAGCGCGTACAGGTCGCTGCGGCCGTCGAGCGGCTCCCCGCTGGCCTGTTCGGGGCTCATGAAGTGGACGGTGCCGAGGACGTACCCGTCCTGGGTCAGCGCCGGATTGAAGTCGGAGCGGGCGATGCCGAAGTCGGTCACTACTGACCGGCCGGTGCCGCGTTCGAGCAGAATGTTGTCGGGCTTCACATCACGGTGGACGATCCCGCGGGCGTGCGCGTAGGCGAGTGCCCAGGCCACTTCGCGCAGCACCCGGACCACATCGGCGGCGGGCAGGGCGCCGCGATCGCGAATCCGCTCGCCTAGCGTCTCGCCTTCCACGAACCCCATCGCGAAGAAGGCGAAGCCGTTGATCTCGTCGGCGCGGTATACCGGCACGATGTTCGGATGCGACAGCTGCGCCGCCATCCGCGCTTCCCGCAGGAAGCGCTCTTTCGTTTCGGCGTGTTCGGCCAGCTGCGGCGGCAGCACCTTGAGCGCGACCAGCCGGTCGAGGCGCTCATCGCGGGCGAGCACCACGATGCCCATGCCGCCGCGCCCGAGCTCCCGCTGTATTTCGTATTGGCCGCGCAGGGCGGCTCGAACCGGGGCGACCTCGCCGGGGGCGGAATCAGCGTGCAATGACATGTGCGGAAAATTACGTGCGCGCGCTGCCTACGGTTACAGCGGCGTGGCCGAGGGTACGGAAAACGGGGCGGCCGTGCGCATCGCACGATCGCCCCGTTTCACCGTTGCCGATGCCGACCTACTTCTCCGTGTCGAGCATCGCCTTGATCTGGTCGCGCGCGTCCATCAGGTGCGCGCGGGTCGTACGATCCCCGGCGCGACCGACGGCCGCCGCCAGCTCACGATCGAGCGTGCGCATCTCGTCCTTGAGCAACGGGCGGAAATCGCGCGTATTCACCACCCCTTGTCCGAACAGGGCGGCCAACGCGGCGTCCTGCGGGTTCGCGGCCGGCGGTTTGATCTTGGAGGCCATCGCTTCGAGGTATGTGGCCTGCAGGCGACGACGATAGGCGTCAATCGGTTTGCCCGAATAGATCTCGCTGAACACCCCCTTCCGCAGGTCGGAGAGCATCTCGCCCAGCGCGTAGACCTCGCTCTTATTCGTGGCGATGGCCTCGAACTCCACCATGCGCTGCAGCTTGGCGTTCTGCACCAACGACGACAAGGTGCGGGCCTGCGCACCGCTCACGCGGTTGATGTTGCCGTCCGATTCGATCTTGCGGAGGATATCCATCTTGATCATCGCGGTCGGCGTGGTGAACACCTCGTCGTTCAGAAACTTCATCGCGGCCTTCTGACGGGCGCGCGGTACCATCGTCCACACTGGTCCGCTTTGGCTGACCGCTTTCTCCTGCTTGTCGAGGCCACCGACCACACGCGTCACGTGCTGTGCTTCGGTCGCCCACTGATTGAGTACGCCGCCGTACGTGGCGCGCAGCAGCGAGTAGTCGGCCGTCTTATCGGTCGTGGAGGCGGGCACCACCAGATCCACGATGCGACGCAGATTCTTGAAGCCCAAGCGCGTGGACTTCACCGCGTCGGCATCACCGATGGCTTCCGACTGCTCGCCGGGATCGACCTGCCCGCCGCCGTAGCGGTACCAGGGCACGGTGTCCTGCATGCGAGCCCAGCTGTCGAGCGTCGTCTTTTCGTCTTCCGGCCGTTTCGCGTTCGGGATGGGCGTGTAGCCCCACTTCACCGCGAACATGTCGTAGGGGCCGACCTTCGGCACGAGATCGCCGAGCGGGATGCCATCTTCGGGCTGCGCGACATAGTTGAACCGCGCGTAGTCCATGATCGACGGCGAATGTCCCATCTTGGCCACCCACGTCTTGCTGCGGACCGAGTCGACCGGGTACATCGAGCTGCTCTTGAAATTGTGCGGAAAGCCGAGCGTGTGGCCGACTTCGTGTGCCGCGACGAACTGCACCAGGCGTCCCATGAGCGAATCAGGGAACGGGAAGGTCTGGGCGCGCTTGTCGAGATGGCCCACCTGCGAGAAGTACCACTCGCGCTGCAGGTCCATGATGTTGTGGTACATCTGCACGTCGGCATCGATGATCTCGCCGCTGCGCGGGTCAACCGTGCTCGGTCCTACGGCATTCGCCACCGGCGACGGGAGCCAGCGCACCATCGCGACCGACGCGTCTTCACCGGAGAAGTCGGGATCGGAGGGCACGACGCCCGCCACGATGCCCTTGGCGAATCCCGCCTGCTCGAAGGCACCCTGCCACTCTTCGATGCCGGCCTTGATCCACGGCTTGAGCCACTCGGGCGTGGCCGGGTCGACGTAGTACGTGATCGGCTTCTTCGGCACGCACAGATTGCCGACCTTCTGATCGGAGCACTCGAGACGCCAGCGCGAGATGTACCGCCGCGGCAGCACGCGCTGCTCGGCCGAGCCGAAATCGGTCTTGTTCGGGCCGAAGTAGCCGACGCGCGCATCATTGAAGCGCGGCATCATCGGCACGTCGGGCAGACGCACGATCGAGAAGGTGTACGCTTCCGTGGTTGACTGGGCGCCGCCGATGTTGAGCCCCGGAATGGCAATACCACCACCGCCCTGTGGCGTGAACGTCTGCGTGGCCGTCACATTCACGTTGCGCGTGAAGGCCGCAAACTTCTCGATGTACGAGCGCGAGGCGTCAACGGCGGCGCGACGTCCGCCCGCGGTGAACTCCTGCACGCCGCCGGTGAACATGCGCGTCACTTCCACGACGGCCGCGCTATCCTTGCCATAGGCTTCGACGTTGAGGGCGGCGATGATCGGATAGAACTCGATCAGCGACATCGCGCGACGCGTGGAGAGCATGCTGTCGGTCGCGACGTTGTTGTAGTTGATGTCGCGAATGAGGATGCGATTGTCGCGGCGCTCGAAGCGGATCACGCGGTCGGGACCGAGCGTGCCGTTGATGCCGATGCCGGCGGGGGTACCGGCCAGCACGGTCGTGACCACGAAATCCTTCCCGACTTCGGCCGCGGGGATCTCGAAGTACAGGCGCGATCCCACCTGATGCACGCCGAACACGCCGGTTTTCGTCTTGGCGCGCGGCGTGATGACCGTCGCGTACGGACGCGGCACCGGGTCAGCGCCACCGCCTCCGATACCGGCGAGGCCCGCCGCGAGACCAGCAGGGAGTCCACCAGCGGGTGGCTGACCTGGGGTCGGCTGGCCCGGTGTCGGTTGACCCGGAGTCGGCGTGCCATTCTGGGCAGCGGGGCGAGCGGCAGGCGTCGGAGCGGGCGTCGGCTTCTTGGCCGGTTGACACGCGGCGAGCGCGAGCCCTGCCGCGGCCAGCGGGAGGGAGCGAAAGCGCATTGGACCTGATCGGAAAAGGGAGGGCGCGCCCGCGCATTCGGCGGGCTCCCCTAGAGTCTAGGCGAGCGCTCGGCCCGTAGCGAGTCGAAGTCTCGGGTTTCCTCTTCGCGGCATGACGACTAGAAGCCGCGCGACACGCCGACGCGCAGCATGCGCGGTTCGACGGGATGGACGTGCACATCCGCGACGCCAGTGCCAGCCTCGCCGGCAAGGCGCGAGGTATAGTAGTACTGGACGTCGCTGCTGCGCGCATTGGCGGCGTTCAACAGACTCGCCGTGAGTCGCGTACCACGAAACGTGGTGCCGACGCTCACGTTGAGTAGCGTCGTGGGCGTGCCGCGCACGCTATTGTCCTCGATCAGCGCACTCGATCCGAAGTGGCGAACACGCGCGATGGCGTGAACACCGGCCACGGGCTCCCACGTCGCGCCGGCCGTGATCACGCGCTCGAGCGCCCCCGGAATGCGATCGCTGTCCGGGCCCGCGTCCGCGAAGCGTGCGCGCGTGAAGGAAAGATCGCTATCGAGGGTGAGGGTGGTGGTCGGCTTCAGGTAGTTGGCCATCGTCACGCCTACCCGGCGACTGCGCCCCAGCGCCTCCGTGGTGCCGGCATCGCCCACGAACAGGAGCTCGCTGTCCAGCTGCAGCGACCAAACTGACGCCGTGGTGCGCAGCCATTCACCGGCCGACGTCCGAAGACCGACTTCAGCGGCACGCGAGCGGACCAGCGGGTCCACCGCGTCAACGGGTGCCCCGCTGACCGGGTCAATCCGAATCGTCGTCCCGCGGGCATCGTTGCTGTGAAAGCCGAACCCCCCGCCGAGATAGAGCTCCGTTCCGGTGGTGGGGGTGAAGACCATGGACGCTTTCGGACTGGCGATGGCGGCGCTGCGTGTGCCGCTGTTTCGCGGATCGTTGCTGCGCACGCGAAATCCGTACACGTCCTGCCGCATGCCGAGCACGGTGCGCAGGCGTGGGTGCCACCGCGACTCGAGGCTGACATAACCGCCCAGACTTCCCTGGTCGATGCCGTCGCGACGCACGGTATCGCCGCGAACGCGCGCTACGCTCCGGTAGAGTCCCACGGCAATGTCGTCGCCACGGAGCTGCACACCGCTCCGCAGCAGATGGGGAATACCGGCCACAATGCCAACCGTGGTCAGTTCGGCGTTCACACCGCCCAGCGTGCGGTCGTCGGTTTGGTTGATCTGATCGCCCGCTGCGGCATTGTCGAGGAAATACGTAAAGTTCGAGAAGAGCGTCAGCGCGTGGCGCACCACAAACGCGTCAACGGTTAGCGAGCCGCGCTTCCGCGTGCGCGTCCAGGCGAGGGAGAGACTCTGCCGCTGCGCGTCACCTCCCAGCGTGGGATCGACCTGTCCAAAACGCCCGATGGCGCCCGAGGCGACTACCCGACTGGGAATCTGATCGGTGGAGTTCCATCGATTGGCGTAGCCAAGTGCCAGCAGCGAGAGCTCATTGGTCCGTCCGCGCCAGGTCCAGCGTGCCATGCCGCTGAACTTTCCCAGGCGCTGCGGCTGCTCCCATGGTCCATCGTACTGCTTTGCTTCGCCGCCAAGGAGTAACTGACTTCGGCCCTTCGTCGTCCCCGCGCCAAGTACCGTGCGTCGGTAGCCGAACGCGCCGCTCTCGAGCAACGCAACAGGCGACGCAAACGATCGCGCCAGGTGCAGCGTGGCGCCGCCGGCGCTGCCGAAGTCGCCGATCTCCGCAAACATGGGCCCAAGTTTGTACTCGAGATGATCGACGAACTCGGGGATGAGTTGATTGAGGTCGGTATAGCCGTGCCCGTGCCCGTGCGTAGGAAGGTTGAGTGGCATGGACTCGAGGCGCGTTTGAAAGTCGGTGCCGTGATCGAGATTGAATCCGCGCACGACCATTTGATTGGCTTTGCCGTCTCCGCTGTGCTGCGTGAGGATCATGCCGGGCACGGCTTCGAGAATCTCGCCTTCACGTTGGAGCGGACGCAGCCGCAGATCGGCGCGACCGACGCGGCCCTGAGAGGCGGTCGTCGCCACCCCGACGAGGTCGTCGGCGCGTCCCCGTACGCGCACGGTGCGCAAGGTCGTCAACGTCGACGAGTCCGCGCGCGCCCTGACCGTTGCGCTCGTGTCGGTCTGTTGTGCCGAGAGAGCGCCAACCAGAGAGGCGGAGGCAATCGCCCCGGACAGGAGGTGACAGCTGGCACGGGAGGTGAGGCGCATTGATCGTTGCGTAAAAATGAAAGGGCAAGGCGTAGTACGAACCCATTGCCATACGTCGGGCACCTTCACTTGGATGGATGGGGGTAGGGGTTCTTGCTGGCGCACCTTGTGCAATGGTGAAGAAATCCAATCCGGGGCGAGCGCCGTAGACCCTGTGTTGCCCAGTGAACGACTGTGCCTTCTCGTTCAAATCACGCTCTCCCACACCAGGACCTCTCTGTGGACATCTCCTTTCTCTCCCGACGCGCCACGCGCGTCGTCGCACTGGTCGCTGCCGTCGGCTCGATCGGTGTCGCCGGTGCGGTATACGCATCGGATCACCAGGACACGCCGGAAGTCGAGTTGAATCCGCGCATGGACATCAACGACGTCTATGCGTTTCCTGGCTCGTCGGCCGATCGCATTGCCCTGATCATGACGACGTCGAGCCCCATTGCCGGCACGACCGCGTCGTTCGATCCGGACCTGCTGTATCAGCTCAAGGTCGACAACAGCGGCGATGCGATCGAAGACTTGGTGTTCCAGGTCACGTTCGACAACGGCGTCGGTGCGGCGCAGAAGTACACCGTGCGTGGGCCCGTTGCCCCGACGATGACCGGCACGAAGTCGTCTCTCGTCACCACCGGCCCGGTGCTCACGGGCACGGTTGGCAGCATTGGCGGCTCGGCCACCGGCACGCAGGTGTTCACGGGCGTGCGCGCTGATCCGTTCGTGATCGATCTCGAGCAGTTCTTCAACATCATTCCGGACCGTCGTCCGTCGACCGGTCCGTTGTCTGGCCCGGCCACGCCGACCGCTACGGCATTCCGTACGCCTGGCATCGACTTCCTGCGTCCATTCAACACGCTCGCGATCGCCATCGAACTCCCGAAGGCCCTGCTGCAGTCGAACACGGCCGCGACCGCCAACTTCGGCGTCTGGGGCACGATCAGCCGATGAACGCCAATCTCAACTCTCACGGAGCCCTGCGCATGCGCCGCTCACTCGCTACTCGTTTGTTCACCGTCGCGCTTGCTCTCCCGCTGTTCGCTGCGTGCAGCGATGACGACAACGGGGGCACGATCACTGACCCAATCGTCACCACCCCGCGTGTGTACTCGCAGGTCGAGCGCCTCGGCAATCCGCTGGTGAGCGAAGTGTTCTTCGCCAAGCGCGATCACGGCTTGCACAACACGACCGCGCCGGCCACCGACATCACGAACGGTTTCCGCACGAAGATCAAGGCCTTCACGGATGCCTTCAACCGTGGCAACACGATCGGCACCACGCTCGGCGCCGTGCTGGTGCCCGACATGCTCATGGTGTATCCGAACCGTGCCGGATCGACTTCGGGCTGGCTGAGCTGGGCGCTCGCCAGTGGCTACGGTGGTCGCAATCTGAAGGACGACGTGGTCGATGCTGGTCTGACGGCGACGTTCGGCAATCTGCTCGACCCCGCTGCCACGGTATTGCCCGGCTTGACGTCGGACAACATCAGCACGTCGGTGCGTACGTACGGCACAGCGTTCCCGTATCTCGAAGCGGCACGATGAATCCCCGGCTGATGATGTGGCCGGCGGCGATTGGAATCACGATCGCCGGTCTTGGCGGAGTGGCGTATCACCAGGCGATGGGCGTCGATCTTTCGGTGCCATCGGCAGTGGACGCCACGGCCACATCATCAGCGTCTGCCTCGCGTCATGCGCAACGAGATGCGCAGCGCGCGGCAGAGCGTGCACAACGCGATGTGCAGATCCAGGTTTGGAATGAAGCGCTGACGGCTGATCCCGTCAGCGCGGTCTCGATGGGACAGCTCGCGGCGCTGCACCTGCAACGCGCCCGGGAAAGTGGTGTGTTCAATGAATACCAGCAGGCCGAATCGTTGGCGCGTCGCTCCTTATCGACGCGCACACGACGCAATGCGGCCACGGCGGTCACACTGACGAACAGCTTGCTGGCACAACATCGCTTTACCGAGGCGATGGACGTGGCACGCACGCTGGTGTCGTGGGAACCGGAGCAGCCCGCCTATCGGGCCTTGCTCGGTGAAGTCGCCATGGAACTCGGTGATGATTCCACCGCCACGGCCATGTTCAACTCCGTGTGGACTGCCCGCGCCGGACTGTCGATTGCGCCCCGCGTGGCGCGGTGGCTCGAGCTCACGAATCACGTGGAGAAGGCGCGTCGCGTGTTGCACGTGGCTCGCACGGAAGCGCTGAGCCGTCGTGATCTGAGTACGGAAACGAAGGCGTGGTTTCATCTACGCGTAGGTGAGTTGGAGTTGCGTGCTGGTCGCGCCCGCGACGCGGCGGCGGCGTATCGCGCCGGCCTGGCGCTCGACGACCAGGACCCCCGTCTGCTTGCCGCCATGGCGCGACTGGCTGATCAGCAAGAGAAGCCCGCGTCGGTCATCGCCTGGGGGGAGCGCGCCATTGCCGTGCGGATGGACCCGGCCACGCTCGGGCTGCTGTCGAGGGCGTATACACGGCTCGGCGACCGCGAGAAGGCGAGCGAGTATGCGCAAACACTGGCCGTGGTCGCATCGGCTCAACCGGGACCATACGATCGCGCGTGGAGTCTCTACCTGCTGGATCAGGAGGAGCAGGTCGGCACCGTGCTCGAAAAGGCGAAGGCCGAACTGGAAACGCGCCGGGATGTCTACGGCTACGACCTCACCGCGTGGGCGCTGTATCGCGCCGGCCGCTTCACCGAGGCGCGCGCCATGATGGCGCAGGCCATGCGGCTGAACACGCCGGATCCGCTGCTGCAGCATCATGCGGCAATGATCGCCGCCGCGCCGACCGCGGTGTCAGCAAGCAACGCTTCCGCGGGCCAATAAGATGCTCTCCGAACTGTACAGCTTCGCCGTGCTGGGCTTTCAGCACATCGTCGCTCTCGATGCGTTCGATCATGTACTGTTCCTGCTGGTGCTGGCGGCGATCTACCGTGGTCGCGACTGGCGTCAGGTGCTGTGGGTGATCAGTGCCTTCACCGTCGGCCACTCGATTACGCTGGCGCTGGCGGTCACCGACGTGTTGGTGCTGCCGCCGGGTATCGTCGAGTTTCTGATTCCCCTCACGATCGTGGCCACCGGCATCGAGAACATCGTGCAGCGCGAGCGCGCGGCGCAGGGCCTCTTCTCGAGGCATCGCGTGGTGTTCGCGGCAGCATTCGGCCTGGTGCACGGGGCCGGCTTTGCGGGGTACCTGCGCAGCCTGTTCCTCGATTCCATCGCGGTGCCGCTCGTGGGATTCAACCTCGGCATCGAGGCCGGACAGATCGTCGTGCTCGCCGCGACAGCAGTGCTCTTTCGCGTGGTGGACGGCGGATTGTCCGCTGCATTGCCGTCGCGTGACCCGTTCCCGCTGCGGCTTACCGCGGTGTCACTGGGCGTCTCGCTCGTCGCCACCGGTTGGGCGTGGCAACGGTTCCCGCAATGAAGCGCTTGGCGGCCGTGCTCGTGATGAGTGTTGGCGTCGCGACGACGGCGCATGCCCACGCCATTCACACCACGCACACCACCGTGACCGCCGACGCGAAGGGGTACATGCTCACGGTGCGGGCATTCGCTGACGACTTGTCGGCATCGGTGGCTCGCTTCAGCGGACGTACGCCTCCGGCCGATTCGTCGGTGCGGGTGCCTGAACTGGTGGCCTATGCGACGGCACGTTTAGGACCGACGAGCGCCGCCGGGGTGCGTCTCGCGCTGCAGTCCTGCGGCGTGAAGCGCGTGCAGGACGCCTACGTGCTGTGCTTCCGGATAGCCACCACCCCGCGCACCGTCCCGCTGCGGCTGGGCAATCAGATGCTGGCCGAGCTACATGCTGATCAAGTCAACATTGTGCAGTGCGATGTAGCCGGCAGTCGCCGCACCAATCTGTTCACGCGCGGTCGCGCGGCGAAGGACATTGTCGAACGTGGGGTGTGCGCGGCGTCATAGCGACGGACCGCACACACCCCACGTTCATTTCGTACTCGTTACTCCGTACTCCGTACTCCCGACTTAGCTTTTCGGATCAAGCATCTTGGCGATCAGATCGCGCGCGTCTTCGAGATGCGCCTTGCTCATGCGATCGCTGGTCTTGGCGATGGCGGCCACCAGATCGGCGTCGAGTACACGCATTTCACTCTTGAGGATCGGGCGGAAGTCGGCGGTCGTGACCGGTGCCGGAGCGCCACGGGCGCCAGCCGGCGCCTGCGGTGCTGCCGAGGCGGCGGGCGGATTGATCTTGCTCGCCATCGCCTCGAGGTACACGCGCTGCAGACGACGACGGAACGCGTCGATCGGCGCGCCGGTCTCGATTTCCTTCCAGAGCCCTCGACGGAGATCGGTGAGCATGTCGGCCACCGGATACACCTCGCTCTTCGACTTGGCCATCGCTTCCAGCTCGATCATACGGGCAAGGCGGTCGTTGCTGACCACCGACGCCAGCGAGCGCGCCTGCGCGTTGCCGACACGGCTCAAGCTGCCGTTCGACTCGATCTTGCGCGTGATGTTCTCGTCGAGCAGCCACGTGGGCGTGGTGTAGGCGTTGTCGAGCAGGAACTGGAGCGCCTCCTTCTGGCGCTTGGGCTCCACGTTCTGCCACACGACACCCTTCTGACCCACCAGCTTCTCCTGCTTGTACTCCGAGCCGATGATGCGGGCCACATGGCCCATTTCGGTGGCCCACTGTCCGACCGTACGGCCGTAGATCTCTTCGAGATCGTCGTACGTGCTGCCGTCCTTCCACGCCGTGGCCGACTCCAGAATGGCCATCGTGCGCTTGAGGTTCTTCACGCCGAGCGTGGTGGCCTTCACCGCATCGGCATCGCCGACGGCTTCCGACTGCTCACCCGGATCGGCGCCCTGACCACCGGCGTCGCTGGCAAAACGGTACCACGGGATGGTGTCCTGCATCTTGGACCACCTGTCGAGCGTGGCCTTCTCCGCTTCCGGCGTCTTCGCGTTCGGAATCGGCGAGTAGCCCCACATCACGGCGTACTTGTCGTACGGACCGACCTTCGGGATCAGGTCGTCGAGCGCAATGCCGTCTTCCGGCTGCGCGACGTAGTTGAAGCGCGAGTAGTCCATCAGCGTGGGCGTGTGGCCCATCGTCTTCACGAACGTCTTCGAGCGCACGGAGTCCACCGGATACATGGAGCTCGCCTTGAAGTTGTGCGGGAAGCCGAGCGTGTGTCCCACTTCGTGCGCGGTCACGTACTCGAGCAAACGGCCGGCCAGCGAATCGGGGAACGGGAACTTCTGCGCGCGCTTGTCGAGATGTCCGACCTGCGTGAAGTACCACGAGCGACCGAGGTTCATGACGTTGAGATACGTCTGCACGTCGGCGTCGATGATTTCACCGGTGCGCGGATCCTTGAGCGACGGACCGACGGCGTTTTCGGTGGCCGACGGAAGCCAGCGCACCATGGCCACGGTGGCGTCTTCACCGGAGAAGTCGGGATCGTTGGCCGGCGCTTCAGCGGCTACGATGCCCTTGTAGAAGCCGGCGGCCTCGAACGCGACCTGCCAGTCTTCGATGCCCTTCTTGATCCACGGCTTGATCCACGCCGGCGTGGCGGGGTCGAGGTAATACGTGATCGGCTTCTTGGGGACGCAGAGGTTGCCGACCTTCTTGTCGGAGCACTCGAGGCGCCAGCGCGAGATGTAGCGCTTGGTTTCCACGCGCTGCGTGCCGCCGGAGAAGTCACGCTGCTGCACACCGAAGTAGCCCACGCGCTCGTCGAGCAAACGCGGCTGCATCGGCACATCGGGCAGCTTGGCGATGGAGAAGGTGTACTTCTCGGTTGTCGGTGCCGTTGCGGCGGCGGCCGCACCGGGCGCGCCACCACCACCGGGCGCTCCACCTTGCGGCGTGAAGCTCTGCACGGCGGTCACGTTCACGTTGCGCGAATAGGCGGCAAAGCGATCGATGTAGGAGCGCGCGGCGTCGACTGTGGCGCGACGACCGAGCGCGGTGTATTCGGCCACGCCGCCGGTGAACATGCGCGTGACTTCTACGACGGCCGAGCTGTCGGGGCCGTACGCTTCGATGTTGAGTGCGGCGAGAATCTTGGTGACGCCGATGAGCTCCGCCGCCATGCGCTGCGACGACGCGGTGTCGGCGATGATGTCGCGGTAATCGGCTTCGCGCACGAAGAGGCGATTCTCGCGACGCTCGAAGCGCACGAGGTTGTTGCCGCCCTGCGTGCCACGAATACCGATTTCGTCGGGCGTGCCGGCGAGCGTGGTGACGATGACGTAGTCCTTGCCGAGTTCAGCGCGCGGAATCTCGAAGTAGAGACGGCTGCCGACGGAGTGGACCTTGAACACGCCACTCTTGGTGATAGCGCGCGGCGTGATGACGGTGCCGTAGGGGCGCGGCTGCGGGTCCTGCGCGGCGTTGGCACCACCCTGGGCACCGGGCTGACCACCGCCCTGGGCTCCGCCCTGATTCGGGGCGCCGGTGGGACGACCGCCCGGTGCGGCGGTGGGGGCCGGCGTCGGCGCGGGGGTCGGCTTCGGGGCGCAGGCGCCGAGCACGAGGCCGGCGGCGGCGATCGACAGTGAAGCGGGTCGCATAGCGTGTCGCATGCAGTTGTGTTCTCTGGGAGGGGACGTTGCCCGGGGGCGCGTGGTGGCGCACCGGCAGACGCAGGGTAACGCGCGGCGGTGGCGGGGTGCTGACGGGTGGTCCCGCTTAACTGCAAACTCCCTAGTAAGCAGGGGGGAGGGTATCAAGGGGCAGGAGGGAGGGGACTGCGGGAGGTGTTCTTCGCGTTCCTCCCCTACTTCATGACCAGCACCATCCAATCCGCCAACGCGCCCAGCACGTCGCGTCGCACGCGCGTGTCCTTGAGCGCGGTGTAGCCTCCGGGCGCGCCGCTCGCATCGACCAGGAACAGATGGTTCGTGGCGGGGAAGTGGCGCACGGTGACGCGCGCGTTACCGCTGCCCTTGAGAATGGTCGCGATCGAGTCGGCCTGCTCGGGGGTGACCTGCTGGTCGGTGTCGCCTTGCAGCACCAGCGTGGGCTGCTTCACGCGCTTCAGGGCGGCGGCCGGCTCGGTCGTCATGAAAAAGCCCATCCACCGATTCGTGGCCGCGATGGAATCGAGCCCCTTCGGGATGGTGCGGCGGATCGAATCGCGCTGCGTCTCGGTGATCTGCGTGGCGGACGTGATCGCGTTCTCGTTCTGGAATTCGAGGATGCGACGGCCGTTGTAGGCGGGGCCGGCCAACAGCGCGACCGCACGCAGCGTGGGATCCTTGGCGGCCACCAAGGGGGCAATCAGGCCACCTTCGCTGTGGCCGGCGAGCGCGATGCGGGTACCGTCGATGTCGGAGCGCGTGCGCAGATAGGCGACCACGGCGGCGACGTCGTCGGCGAAGTCGCCGCTGGTGGCGCTGTTGCGCGAGGAGGCGCCGCCGCTGGCGCCCACGCCGCGATCGTCGAACCGCAACACCGCGATGCCGCGTCGGCCCAACGTGTCGGCAAGGTCGCGGAACGGCGCGTAGTTCGGCACGATGCTGATGCGGGAGTCGCGGTCCTGCGGGCCGCTGCCGCTGATGGTCACGACGGCGGGAACTTTGGACGAACCTTTCGGACGGGTGAGCGTGCCGGCCAGCGTGTAACCGCGCGGCGTGGGAATGACCACGTCTTCCGACGTGTACGGCGCGTTGGCTGGCGCGCTGTAGTCGATCTTCACTGGCGCCGTCGTCGCGCTGATGGCGCCAGCCGCGGCCGCACTCGTGCGCACCACGCGCAGATTCTGCGCGGGAATCGTGATCTCGCGCGGGCCGCCGTTGGGGTCCCACAGAATGCGCGCGTCCATGCCGCCAATGGAGAACACTGTCGTGTCGCCCTGCTGCGTGACCGTCGCCGGTATCGTGCGACCGCCGTTGGTGAGAAACACCGGCAGCGAGGCCTTCTTCGCGCCGCGCGCGTGATCAGCCATGAGCGCGGTGTGCAACACCGAGTTGCCCACGAGTGCCACGGCACCTGTCGCGCTCAGCAACGCCTGCTCACTGGTGGTGCCGTTCGCCGAGATGGTGAGCTTGGCAGTGTCGCCGACCATGTTGACCACAACGTTTTGTGTCGGGAGGCCGGTGGTGGGTGCGCCCGGCGCGAAAACCGCCAGCGTGAGGCGACCGGGGGTGGTGTTCACATGCTGCTGTTCCCAGCGAATGACCGGCGCACCACGCAAGGTGAGCAGGCCGGCGATCGACGACGGGCCTGGCGTGACGACCTCGGTGCCCAGGGTATCGATGCTGCGCAGATATACGAAGTGGTGGGCGGGCGCGGACTGCGCGCGCGCGGTCGTGGCGAGGATCGCGCCGAGCACGAGGGCGACCACTGCGGCCAGCAGCGCGATGATGCCGGCGCGGCGCGAACGACGGAAGATGACGTGGAGCATGGCGACTACCGGGCAAAGGAAGGCGTGGGCCGCACGACGCGCGCACTTCGCACGTCCTGCCCGCGCAGATAGCGCATCATGGCCGGCGAAAACGCCGCGTCGCCCATGAGCGAGTGAGACTGGTACTCGATCACGAGATGCCGCGCATTCGGAAACTGCGACAACAGCGCCTCGGCGTTCTCCGGGGGTGTCCGCCCGTCGAGCGAGCCGCTCACCATCAAGATGGAGCTTGGGTTCCGCGACGTCGCGCGAAACGCGTCGGGCAGCCGCGGGACGTCGAGCGTCGTGCACACGCTGTTCGCTGGAAAATCGATGACGTCACCCAGTCGCGCAGCGGCGCGCTCGCGCACGATCTGCTGCTGACGCGCTACCGACGCCCCCGAGGTACAGTTCACGAGTAAGTTCATCGCGTTACCGAGTCGTGGCTGCCGAAGCCGCGCTGCGCCGCGCGCCAGGAGCTGCCAGTCACCGCGATCGAACGCGTAGAGTTGAGACGGCAGTTGCTGGATCGCGCGCATGTCACCGAGCGCGTCCGCAACGAAGCGTTGCAGATCCCATGTACCAAGTGCGACCGTGGCACCGCCCAGCGCAACGCGAACGGAATCCCCATCGAGTCGGGCGCGCAGGCGATCGAACACCGCGAGCAACGACGGCCGGTCGCGGAACGCCGAATCGGCGGCCGCGAGTCGCGATACCTCGCTGAAGCTGGCGTCGACGCGACTCGGCAGCTTGAACGTATCGTCGGGGCCTTCCACACCGGCCAGCACGATGCGTGATGCGCGCGCCGGATAGCGGCGCGCAAAGGCCAGTCCGAGATGCGTGCCGTAGCTTCCGCCGAGCATCGACAAGGTCGGCACGCCGAGCGCGATGCGCAGCGACTCGAGATCCTCCACGCTTTCGGCGGTGGTATACCCTTCAACGTCGACGCCACGCGCGCGGATGGCGGCAACGCATCGCTGAGCCACCTGCCGTGCGGCGGAATCGCGCGATGCTGTGGTGAGCACCCGGTCGAGCGGCAGTTGTCCGTCGACGCCGCACGGAAGCAAGGGCTCCGACCGGCCGGTGGCGCGCTGATCGAAGGCGATCACATCACCGACAGCGCGCAGCGAATCCAGGAACGCCGACGGCATGGTGGCGAAGGCGCGAGTCGCCGCGTCGCCGGGGCCGCCGGCGAGGAACACGATGGGTGCCGTCGGAGCCGCGGCCGTGCTGGCGAAGCGAATCCATCGAATCGTGATGCGTTGTGCCCCGCGCGCGGCGCGACGCTCGGGGACGCGCAATGAGGCGATGGTGCCTGCGCGCGCACCATCGCGTAGCGCGAAGGTGATCGTATCACTCGACAACGAGTCGCCGCGCGCGGTGACTATGGTCGGCGCGGATTGCGCGTGGGCCGAGGTCGCGGCGAGACCGCCGAGCAGAGCGGCCGCGATCGCCACTGGGGCGTGACGCGTCATGTCGTGCCCTCGTGGTCGACATCGTCGACCGGGGTATTGCGATCAGCCGGCGCCTGCTTCGACACGCGCCCGGCGTCCCGCAGCGCGTGTCGCAGCAAAAACTCGATCTGGCCGTTCAGGCTGCGCAGGTCATCGTTGGCCCACCGCTGCACCGCGTCGAGCACATCGCGGTCCACGCGAATGAGAAATGACTTGCGTTCAGCCATGAGAGGATGCGCCCGTGCTCAGGAGTACAGCGTGCCGGTGTTGACCACCGGATGCACCGAGCGATCCGAGCAGAGCACCACGAGGAGATTGCTCACCATCGCCGCCTTCCGCTCATCGTCGAGCGTGACGATCTGTCGGCTCGACAACGCGTCGAGCGCCATTTCCACCATCCCGACGGCGCCTTCCACGATCGTCTGCCGCGCGGCCACGATCGCGCTGGCTTGCTGACGCTGCAGCATGGCGGCCGCGATTTCCGGTGCGTAGGCCAAGTGGCTGATGCGCGCCTCGATCACTTCGACGCCGGCCGTGGCGAGCCGCTCGTGCAGCGCCTCGAGCAACCCCTTGGAGATTTCGGTGGGGTGCGTGCTGAGGGCGATCGCATCGTCGCCGTGGTGATCGTATGGATACGAGGACGCCAGCGCGCGCACGGCCGACTCGCTCTGCACGGCGACGTACTGCACGTAATCGTTCACTTCGAAAATGGCTTCGGCGGTATCGATCACTTTCCAGACCACGATCGCGCCGATTTCGACGGGGTTCGAGCGCGCGTCGTTCACCTTGAGCTTGTTGGTCTCGAAGTTCCGGATGCGGAGCGAGACCGCTTTCTTGCCCATGAACGGGTTGGTGAACCACAGTCCCGGCGTTTTCACGGTGCCTTTGTAGGTGCCGAACAGCGTGAGGACCTTGCCTTCGTTGGGCGCGACCGTGAAAAGGCCGGGCATGCAGAGAAAGGCGAAGAGCAGAATGACCAAGCCGATGGCGACGTCGAAGCCGCTATCTCCGCGGGCGCCATTGGCGAAGACATACCCACCGGCGATGACGGTGACGGCCAGGAGGACGGCCATCAGGATGCCGGGGGAGGGCTTGGCCTGGATTTCGCGAAACATGCGATGAACCTCTGTGGAGGGGTTGGTATTGAAGTGATATCACTTCAGTATCGCTGTACGCAACTGGGGAGGGAGAGGTTTCAACGGTGAGGCTTTGAGCTTTGGGCTTTGGGCTCTGGGCTCTAGGCTCTGGGCTACTACGGGCCATCGGCAATGGGATCCTCCGCACTCTGCTGGTCACCCACAGCCCATGCTCAGAGCCCACAGCCCACAGCCCACAGCCCCACAGCCCCACAGCCCCATAAGCCCAAAGCCCAACCCATCCGTCCCCCCCTCCCCCCTCCGTCCCAAAAACCAGTCTTGCTTCCGACGGAATGCGGAGCAATAGTCGAAGGTTGAAGCCCCGTCCCCTGTACCTGGAGAGCATGTCGTGAAACGATTTAGCCCTCGGTTGGCATTCGCTGCCGCCGTTCTGCTTCCCTGCCTGACCGCCGGTGCTCAGCCGGCGCGTCCGGCTGCCCGCGCTGCAGCGCGTCCTGCGGCGATCGCACCACTGGCGGCCCCCTTCGATACGGGCGCCCTCTCGGCCATCAAGTGGCGCGAGATCGGTCCGTATCGCGGCGGCCGCTCGGCGGCGGTGGCGGGAAGCGTGGCCCGTCCCAACGAATACTGGATGGGAACGACCGGCGCGGGCGTCTTCAAGACGGTCGACGGCGGTGATACGTGGGTGCCGATGAGCGACAAATACTTCGGCGGCACGATCGGCAGCATCGGCGTGGCCCCCAGCAATCCCGATGTCGTGTACGTGGGCGGCGGCGAGTTCACGATCCGCGGCAACGTGTCGCACGGTGACGGTGTGTGGAAGACCACCGACGGTGGCCGCAGCTGGACCAACATCGGCCTGAACGACACGCGGCAAATTTCACGGGTGCTGGTGCATCCCACCAACGCTGAAATCGCGTATGTCGCGGCACAGGGGCATGCGTGGGGCCCGAACGCCGAGCGTGGGGTGTTTCGCACGAAGGACGGCGGCAAGAACTGGACAAAGGTGCTGTTCCGCGATGACTCGACCGGCGCGGCGGACCTCGCGATGGACCCCAGCAACCCGAACGTGCTGTACGCTGGCTTCTGGCAGATGCATCGCAAGCCGTGGATGCTGGTGTCGGGCGGCAAGGGCTCCGGCATGTTCAAGAGCACCGACGGTGGCGACACGTGGACCGAGATCACCAAGCACAAGGGTTTGCCGGCCGGGCTGTGGGGCAATGTCGGTATCAGCGTGAGCGGGGCGAATACGCAGCGCATTTACGCTCTCATCGAAGCCGATGAGGGCGGCGTGTTTCGCAGCGACGACGGCGGCGCGACCTGGGCGCGTGTGAATGACGAACGCAAGCTGCGTCAGCGCGCGTGGTACTACTCCAAGATCTACGCCGATCCGAAGAACGCCGACATCGTGTACGCCAGCAACGTGCAGTTCCAGGTGTCGCGCGACGGTGGCAAGACGTGGAGCAACATCAACGCACCGCACGGTGACTCGCACAATCTCTGGATTGCGGGTGACAACGGCGATCGCATGATCGAAGCGAACGACGGTGGCGCGAACGTGAGCACCGACGGCGCGAAGACGTGGACGGCGCAGGACTTTGCGACGGCGCAGTTCTATCATGTGACGACCACAAACCACTTCCCGTACAAGATCTGCGGCGCACAGCAGGACAACAGCACGCTCTGCGGTCCGTCGCGGGCGGCCGGTGGCATCACGATGGATATGTGGCAGGATGCAGGTGGTGGCGAGTCGGGCTTCATTGCCGCGCTGCCCAACAATCCGGACATCGTATTCGCCGGCAGCTACGGCGGCTTCCTCACGCGCAAGGACATGCGCACCGGGCTCGCACGCGACATCAATCCGTGGCCGCTCAATCCGATGGGGCACTCGGCCATCGACTCGAAGTACCGCATGCAGTGGACGTTCCCGATCGCCGTGAGCCCACACGACGCGAAGACCATCTACGTGGGTTCGAACGTGCTCTTCAAGACCACGAACGAAGGCGACAGCTATACCGCCATCAGCCCCGATCTGTCGCGCAACGATCCGCGTACGCTCGGTCCGTCTGGTGGCCCGATCACGAAGGACCAGACGGGCGTGGAAACGTACGGCACGGTGTTCGCGATTTCGGAGTCGCCGGTGATGAAGGGTGTGATCTGGGCCGGTACCGACGACGGTACGGTGCATGTCACGCGCAACGGTGGCACGTCATGGACGAACGTGACGCCGGCGTTGCTCAAGGAGCGTGAGTGGGCGCGTATCTCGATCATCGATGCGTCGCACTTCAACGCGGGCACGGCGTATGTGGCCGCGAACCGCTTCCAGATGGACGACAACGAGCCGTATCTGTTCAAGACCACCGACTTCGGCAAGACGTGGTCGCGTATCGACAACAGCGGCAAGGCCAACGGGATTCCGGCCACCGAGTTCACGCGTGTGATCCGTGAAGACGAAGTGCGTCCGGGGCTGCTGTTCGCCGGCACCGAGCGCGGCATCTATGGGTCGCTCGATGATGGTACGACGTGGTTCTCGATGCGTCGCAACATGCCGATCGTGCCGGTGCACGATCTGGCCATCAAGGAAGGCGACCTCATCGCCGCGACGCACGGTCGTTCGTTTTACGTGATCGACGACATCACCCTGCTGCGTCAGCTCACGGCGAGTGCGATGGCTGAGCGCGCGCATCTGTTCACGCCGCGCGCGGCGTACCGCATCAACTGGGGCGGCGGCTTCAACCCGGGTGGCGGCAACGGCTCACCGGTCGGTGCCAATCCGCCCAACGGCGCGATCGTGTACTACTGGCTCAAGTCGGCGGCCAACAAGGTCACGATCGAGTTCAAGGATTCCACGGGCCGCACCGTGCGCACGTTCTCGAGCGACACGGCGGGCGCGGGTACGGCGGCACCGGCCGGTGGTCGTCGCGGTGTGGCGGCTGATGCGGCACCGACGAACAAGGTGGGCATGAACACGTTCTCGTGGAATCTGCGGGAGAGCGATGCGACCACGTTCAACGGCATGATCATGTGGGCCGGCGTGCTCACCGGTCCGCTGGTGCTGCCGGGCAACTACTCGGTGCGCCTGCTGGTGGATGGGGCGCCGGTGTCCGACACGAAGCTGCTGGTGAGGAAGGACCCGCGCAGCGATGCCACGGCGGCCGATCTGGTGGCGCAGTACAAGATGCTGATGCAGATCCGCGATCGCACGACGGATGCGAACGATGCCGTGCGCACCGTGCGCTATGTGCGCCAACAGGCGGTGTCGCGCTCCAAGGACGTGGGCGCTGACTCGGCGCAATACGCGCAGCTCGTGAAGACGCTCGACACCAAGATCAGCGAGATGGAAGCGCAGGTCTATCAGGTGAAGAACCAGAGCGGCCAGGATCCACTCAACTACCCGATCAAGGTGAACAACCAGATCGCGGCGTTGGCGGGTGTGGTGGGCAGCACCGAAGCGCGTCCCACGAAGCAGTCGGTCGTGGTGTACGACACGCTGTCGAAGGAGCTCGAGGTGTATCTCGTGGAGCTCCGCAAGGCGTACAAGGAGTTGCTGCCGCCGATCGACGAGATCCTCAAGAAGCACGGCCTGCCGGCGATCGAAGTGAAGGCCGGTGACGTGCAGACGCCGCGCCGCATCGGCGCGGAGGAAGAGACGACGGGGATGTAGTCGGTCCGGTTGGTTTACCTGCAGTGGATAGACGGCGGGTCGTTGCGGGAACCTTGGGTTCCTAGCGACGGCCCGCCGTACTGCGTACCAAGCGGGCAATGCTCGCAATGCCAAACACCGGCCCCAGCGACAGCACCGCAAACGCCCACTGCCACCCCACCAGTTCGGCGAGCGGCGGCACGAGTTGAATCACTGCGGCGGTAAGCAGAAAGCCGAGTGACGTTTGCAGTGTGAGGGCGGTGCCCACGGCGTGCGGCGGCACGCTCTCGGTGACCAGCACCGAGAACTGCGCGCTGTCGGCAATCACGAAGAAGCCCCACACGAGCGCGATCGGCACCAGCACCCACAGCGAGCGCCCGAAGGCGAAGCCGATCAGCACGGAGCACGCGCCGCTGATGGCCATGGCTCGCGTAACCAGCCAGGCGCGCCCACGACGATCGGCCACGAGTCCGCCCCAGATGCACCCCGCTCCGCCGATCGCGAGAGCGGCGAAGGCGATCGCCGAGGCGATTGATGCGCCGCGCGCGCCCGCTGCGGGGTTATACGCGGCGATGCTGGCCGCGATGAACACCGGCAACCACGTCCACGCCGCGTACAGCTCGAACATGTGGCCCAGATACCCGCCGGTGGACAATCGCCACGCCGGCGTGCGCACGACATCGCGCACGAGATTCCACGAGAACGGCCGCGCGGGAAACGGATACGGTCCTTCGCGATACCCGAACCACACCAGCAGTGCGGCAATGCACGCCCCTACGGATGCGCTCAGTACCACCGGCGTGATGCCGGCGCCGGGGATCGCGTGCACGAGATACGGCATCGCTTTGCCCACCGTGAGCGCGCCGACGATGGTGCCCACCGCCAACCCGCGTCGCGCGCGGAACCACGTGGCGATCATCTTCATGGCTGGCGGATACACGCCCGCCAACGCGAGGCCGGTCACGAAGCGCCACAGCAGTGCCCCCGATAACCCATCGGCGGTGAGCAGCATCGTGTTGGCGATCGCGCCGATCATCGCGCAACTGGCGAACAGCACGCGCGCCGGCACAATGTCGGCCACGTTCAGCAGCGCCGAGATCGCGGTGCCCGCCACGAAGCCCAGCTGCACAATCGTGGTGAGCCACGCGGCTTCGCTGCTGCTTAGCGTCCACTGCGCGGTGTACTGCGCCGACACGGCACTGGCGGCGAACCACAGCGACATCCCCAACAACTCGGCGATGGTGAGAATGCCGAGCATGCGCCAGCGATCCGGATGCGAATCACCGGCCGGCATCACTGCCGCGAAGTCGCCAGCCGGAGCGCTCATCGTGAATGCGCCGGCTAAAGCCGTTCGACCGACACGTCAAACTCGTCGTGATGCTCGGCCAGCGCGCGCAGCGCGCGCTCGGCATTCCCGCCGTGTCCACGGAGCGCGGCGAAGAAACGAATCACGGGATTGCCCACGCGACCGTGTTCGGTGAGCGTGACGATGCTGTGGGTAGCGTCACCGTCGATGTGCCATTCCCACTGCAGCTGTGACGCGGTGTCGTCATCGGTCACATGCAGCGCGATCGAGGCCACATCACTCGACGGCCGCCGCTCGATCGTTAACGGCGATGGCGACCACTGTTCGTACGACGCCAGGTCCGTGAGCAGCGCGCGCACGTCGTCCGCACCGCGCTGCAGCCGCATCCGACGAACCACGCGATAGTCGGCCGGCGTGACCAAGCCACCAACCACCAGCGCGATCAGACTCGCCGCGATGGCGGCCATGATGGCCAGAATCCAGTACATGGCCGGCGGCGCTCAGCTCACGCGCGGCGACTGATCGAGCACCACGCGGACGCGCTTGGCGAGTTGAAGCGAGGTAAACGGCTTCTGCAGGAAGGTGCGCTCGTCGAGCGATACCCCCTTCAGCAACACGGCGTCATCGGTGTAGCCCGATACGAACAGCACGCGTATGCCCGGGCGCATGATCTCGAGCTGCTCGGCGAGCTCGCGACCGTTCATGCCGGGCATCACGACGTCGGTGACCAGCAGATCGATACGGCCGGGAAACGCGCGCGAGATGGCGATCGCGGAGTCACCGTCGGCGGCCGCCAGCACGCGATAGCCGCGACGTTCGAGCGCCGCGGTGGCGACGGCGCGCACACTGTCTTCATCTTCGGTGAGCAGGACGGTTTCCTGTCCGGTGAGCACCTCGGGTACTTCTTCCTCGACCGTCAGATCGGTGGGAAGCTCGCCAAGACGGGGTAGCAACAAATGAAACGTGGTGCCGTGTCCCGGCGCGCTGTTCACGCGGATCTCGCCGCCCGACTGATCGATCATACCGTACGCGAGCGGCAGGCCGAGTCCTGTGCCCTTGCCGCGCTCCTTCGTGGTGAAGAAGGGCTCGAAGATGTGCTCGCGCACGGCATCGGTCATACCGACGCCCGTGTCGGTTACGCGGATCACGATCCAATCGCGCTGCACGTCGAGACCGAAGGTCTGCACTTCCTGTTCGCTCACCCGCGCGGTCGACACGCGCAGTGTTCCACCTGATGGCATCGCATCGCGTGCGTTGCTGGCCAGGCTGAGCATGACCTGTTCCAGCTGTGCGGCGTCAATGCGAATGGTACCGAGGTCACCGCCAAGCGTGGTGCTGACTTCGATGTGCTCGCCCATGAGCCGGCGGAGTAGACGGTCGAGAGCCATGATGACCGTGTTGGGATCGAGCACCGTGGGCTGCACGATCTGCTTGCGGCTGACGGCGAGGATCTGCTTGGAGAGATCGGTGCCGCGCACGGCGAGGGCGCGAATCTCACTCACGTCGCGACGTACGGGATCGTCGGCGGTCATCAGGGCAAGGGCGAGATCGCAGTAGCCCAGCATGCCGGTGAGCAGATTGCTGAAGTCGTGTGAGATACCGCCGGCGAACGTGCCGATGGCTTCCATCTTCTGCGATTGCCGCAGCTGTTCTTCGCTGCGAGCCAGCGCGCGCTCGGCTTCGCGCCGCGCCGTGACATCGATGCCTACCGACAGCCAGCTGGCGCGACCGAGCCGTCGCGAGGAGGTGGTGATGACTTCCATCTCGAGCTGACGGCCGGTCGCGGTGCGATGCAGCCAGGTGCCGGCGCTTTGCTTCGATTCGGAGAACGGCAGACGCGCCCCGCTGAATCGGGCGTGCTCGCTGGGTTCGAGCAGGTCGAGAATGCGCAGCGACAGAAACGTGTCGCGATCGTAGCCGTACTTCTCGACAGCGGCTTCGTTCACCGCGAGGACGAGCATGGTGTCGGCGTCCCAGGCCCACATCGGCAGCGGATTGGAATCGAACAGAAAACGATAGCGTCGTTCGCTGTCGGCCAGTGCCGCGTTGCGTCGCTCGACAGTCTCGGCCATCTGATTGAGCGCTGTGGCGAGCGAGCCGATTTCATCACTGGACCTGATGCGCGACCGGTGTCCGGCCACACCCACCGCCAGCGCGTGCGCATCGTCGATGAGTGCCTGCACCGGCCGTGAGATCTTGGTCCCGAAATACATGGCGAGGGTGATCGACACGATCAGCGCCCCGCCGAACAGCAACAGCCCCCGCCAACCGCTGTTCGGCATCGGTGTGAGCAGACTGACGAGCAGCGGTGGAGTGGACACGATCAACGCCATGCCGAGCAGTCGCGTGCGAAGCCCCGTTCCCCGTTGCGGTGGCGGAACGTCTTCTTGCTCGAGGGGCGATCGGTCGGGCACGGACTACGCGCCGAGCGGCTCTACGCCGGCTGGCATCGTGATGGCCATGCCCATCGCGTGGTATCCCTTGTCCACATACACGGTGGAACCGGTGATGCCACTGGCCAACGAGCTGGCCAAAAAGGCGGCGGTGTTGCCGACTTCGCTGGCGGTGAGTTCTTCAGCGAGCGGCGCATTGGCGGCGCAATACTTCACCATCTTGTCGATGATACCGATGGCGCTGGCCGCACGCGACGCATAGGGGCCAGCGCTGATGGTGTTCACGCGCAAGCCATACTTGCGACCGGCCTCGAACGACAGCACGCGGGTGTCGCTCTCGAGCGCGGCCTTGGCCGACGACATGCCACCGCCGTAGCCGGGAATGGCGCGTTCACTGGCCATGTACGTGAGCGAGCAGACCGAGCCGCCCGGGCGCATGAGTGGCGCCAGGCGCTGTACCATGGACACGAGGGAGTAGGCGCTGGCGCTGGATGCGGCGAGATACCCGGCGCGGCTCACTTCAAGCAGTGGTTTCTTCACTTCCGGCCCGTTGGCCAGCGAATGGAAGACGATATCGAGCGACTGGTCGCCGAAGTCGGTCGCAATACGCTGGGCGAGCCCGCCGATCGAGAAGTCGCCGATGTCCTTGTAGCGCTTCGACTCGCGCACCTCGGCCGGCGCATCCTCGAGCGCGTCGTAGACGGCGTCGAGGGGATAGATGCGCTCGAAGGTGAGCAGCGATCCATCGCGCAGTGTGCGGGATTCATCCATCTTCCCGCGTTCGAGCAGGTTGAGGAAGATGTTGAGCGCCGGCGGCCACGTGGCGACACAAACCGAGGCGCCGGCCTCGGCGAAAGCCTTTGCGACGGCGAACCCGAAGCCGCCGTCGTCGGCGACGCCCGCCACGAGGGCGCGCTTGCCGGAAAGATCGATGGGTAGCATCTGGGCAAGATAGCAGCGAAGAGCGACTTGCGAAGCGCGTCTACCGCGCCGCCCGGGTGAGTCGATCCCGCAGGCCGGCCCAGCGGTCGTCTTCCGGCGGACGTTCGATCACGATGAGCGACGCGCCGCCAGCGTCAGCGGCGTGTAGTGCGGCGTACAGCGCTCTCGCGTAGGACGCCGGATCGTCCGGCATGCGCACGATCGTGCCATCCGGCACCGAGAGGGTGGTCGCTCTGAGGAGCGCCGTTACGGTGCCGGTTCCTTCACGCCTCTCCACGAGCGCGGTCTCGATCTCCGGTTGCTGCTCCGTGTCGAAGAGCCACACATCGGCGCGCGGGGCGTAATGACGATCGGCCATCCCGGGCGATCGCTGCGCCGCGGCCGTCGCCGCTGGTGCGTCGTGCGACACTGTGGCCGTCGCCGTTCGGACCGAGACGCCCGACCCACGCAGGGCACGCTCAAGATCGGAGGCGGAGATCATGCCGGGCCGCAGAATGACCGCGTCAGGGCCGGAGAGGTCGACCACGGTGCTTTCGATACCCACCGAACTCGGACCTCCGTCGAGAATGAGCCCGACGCGGTCGCCGAGCGACGCCTGCACATGTTGGGCGGTGGTGGGACTGACCTGCGTAAAGCGATTGGCGCTGGGGGCCGCAATGGGTACGCCGGCGGCGCGTAGCAGGGCGAGCGCCACCGGATGTGCCGGTATCCGTATCGCCACGGCATCGAGCCCGGCCGTGGCCACGTCGGGCACCTGAGGGGCCTTGGGGAGCACTATCGTGAGCGGGCCCGGCCAGAATGCGGTCGCCAAGCGGTCGGCGGCTGGCGGCCAGTGCCGGGTGAGCGCTCGGGCGGCGACCACGTCGGGCACGTGGGCGATCACCGGGTTCCAGGCGGGACGCCCCTTGGCGGTGTAAATGGCCACCACCGCGTCGGCGTCGAGCGCATTGGCCCCCAAGCCGTACACCGTTTCGGTGGGGAAGGCGACGAGCCCACCGCGTCGGAGCAGAGCGGCCGCGTGCTCGACGACCACGGGATCCGGGTTATCGGGGTCAAGCGTGAGAATGGGAGCGCCAGCCATGCCGCAATCTAGCGTTCAAGGGGTCAGCGTCCTTGAACGGGCCCTTGAACGCCTCGAACGGCGGACCGCTACTGCCGCGACTCGATCACACCACGGGCAATCCGGTCCACCAGCGCGGGCGACATCAGCTTGAGCAGGCGGCCGATCTTGCCACGCCACGTCATCACGATATCGCGATCACGCGCTGCCACGGCCGCAAGAATGAGGCGTCCGCACTCATCGGTCTCCATGGTTTCGCCCTTCCGACGCTTGTAGCCGCGATCCCCGAACGGGGTGCCATCGGGCGACAACGCCCGCTGGTTGATCTCCGAGAACACGAACCCGGGATAAATCATCGTGACCGTCACGCCGGTGCCATCGAGCTCGATGCGGAGCGAGTCGAAGAAGCCCGCCATCGCGTGCTTGGTGGCGGCGTAGGCGGTGCGCTTGGGGACGCCGGTGAGCCCGGTGAGGCTCGAAATCGCCACGATGCGGCCGTTCGAGCGCTTGAGATGCGGTAATGCATGGGCGGTGCACCACACGCTGCCGAGGTAGTTGACCTTCATCAGCGTCTCGAAGATCGTGAGATCGGTGATGTCTTCGAACAGCCCACTCGAGCCCATGCCGGCGTTGTTCACCAGAATATCCAGCTGGCCGAAGTGCGCCACGGTGCGCTCGACGATCGACGCGCACGACGGCTCGACTCCCACATCGCCGACCACCACCAGCGCCTGAGCACCGAGCGCCCGGCACTCGGCGGCCACGGATTCCAGCCGCGCGGCATCGCGCGCCGCGAGCGCCACCCGGGCGCCGTTGGCGGCGAACTGTCGGGCCAACTCCGCGCCGATCCCGCTCGAGGCGCCGGTGATCAGCACGACCTGCCCGGCGAAACGACCGCTCACGGGTGCCCGGCGGCGTCATCAGGGCCGAGCAGGTCGTCGATGTACGGATCGCCTTCGAACGGCGCATCGAGGATGCGCAAGGCATGCTCGGCGTCACCGACCCGTACGGCGAGGCGCACCGGATACACGAAATGCATGGCCGGCAGCATGCCGCCCGCGTCGTCGCGCAGCACCACGGCCGGAATGTGATGTGCTTCCAGTACGCTGCGTGCAACGAGCGCTTCCATCTCGTTCACGTAATTCCGGATGACCTTCATGGCGGCTCCCATAAGGGCGAACATATCGCGCGGGTCGCGCCACCGTGAGGGGAGCGTGTACACCGACTAGATTGCAGGAATGGCGGCGTCCTTCGGCATTTTCGTACTGGCAGAGCTTCCTGGCGAAGCAGGCGCCATGGTGCGCGAGATTCAACAGCGTTTCGATCCCAAGCTGGCCCGGCTCACGCCTCCACATGTGACGCTGGTCGGCTCTTCGGGCGTGGGCGCGATGCCCACGGATACCCCGGTCGCGCGTATTCGGGAAGCGTTGGAGCCGATCGCGGCCAGCACGGCACCCATGGAACTGGCGCTGGGGCTGCCGCACCGGTTCATGCAGACGGATATCGTGTCGTTGCCGTTGGATCACAATGGGCCGCTGCGGGCGCTCCACGAACGGATCGCGCGCAGCGGACTCCCGTTCAAGCAGGCGCGGTTCCGGTTCACGCCGCATTGCACCCTGAGCTTCTATCCCATGCTGACGCCGGCACGCGAACGCGAGCTGCTGGCCATGCGCGTGAATGCCCCGGCGATCATCGAGCGGCTGCAGGTCTATCTCACGCGCGATCCGCAGCCGTCCAAGCTGTTGTTCGAGGTCGCGCTGACCGGCGAACTTACGGGCAGCGCGTCTCCGGGCGCAGCTTCTGGTACGTCGACATCGCGTGCTTGAGTCCCAGTAGCGCCGAGGCTTCGAGTTCGTACTCAAGCTGCAGGTCGCCGAGCTTCTCGGCATCGTGCTGGGTGAGCTGACGCGACGCCTTCTCGGCGATGCTGTGACGACGGAGGTACTCGCGGGCGGCGAGCCACATGGCGTTGGCGGCTTGCCGGATGTCGGCGTCGTCACTGATGGTGACTTTCGAGCAGGTCTTTTCGAAGTCGCGCACGCACTCGGCGAGCGCCAAATCGATGTTATCCACCATGGCGTGGGCGGCTCCGAGCTCGGATTTTGCCACCGACAACGCGTTCAGGCGGGCGAGTCGCTCGTGCTGACGGCAGGTCTCCGACGCCGTACGCGCGAGGGCGTCGCAGCAGTACATCGGCCCCTGCTGCGCAGCGGTCGGGTCGTCGAGCATCATCGAGGAAGCAGCAGCGCGGGAGGGAGACATGGTGGGGGCAAGAGTGGCCAGCGGGTACGTGCGCCTGATAACCGGTTCGAACAGACGTACCATGTGATCTAGCGAACGCACCCATACGCGTGGTAGTGGGTGCGCGAAGGCCGATACGTGAATCGACACAAGTCGGACCCGAGGTTTCGGCGCGGCCTGTATGCTTGATGTATGACTGCCCATATCGATTCCTTCGAGCATTTGCTCATCGACACGACGGCCGCCGGCGTGCGCACGATCACACTGAACCGTCCCGAACGGCTCAATGCGGTGAACCCGCGACTGGCCGACGAACTGCCGATCGCGATGGCGAACGCGGCCCGTGAGGATGCGGTCCGCGTGGTGGTGATCACCGGCGCGGGACGGGGGTTCTGTGCCGGTCTCGATCTTGGTGAGCCGAGTCTGCGTGAGGATGCCGACCGTGCCACGCGACTGGATCCCTACTACTGGGTGGGACGCTGGGTGCAGTCGATCACGTCGTGCGAGAAGCCGGTGATCGCGGCGGTGAACGGCGCGGCGGCCGGTGCCGGATTCGGTCTGGCCCTGGCCTGTGATCTCCGTCTCGTGCGGGCGAGCGCAACGGTCACCGCGGGCTACGTGCGCCGCGGGCTATCGCCCGACGCCGGTGTCACCTGGTTTCTGCCGCGGTTGATCGGACACGCGCGCGCCACCGACATCATTCTCACCGGTCGTGATGTGCACGCCGACGAAGCGGAGCGCATCGGACTCGCCACCTCGGTGCTGGCCGACGATGCGTTCGCCGATGGTGTGCAGCGCTATGCAGCGCAGCTGGCTGCCGGCGCACCGCTCGCGCTGGCACTATCGAAGCGACTGCTGCTGGCGAGTCCCGACGCGACGCTCGACGCGCAACTGCGCGAGGAGTTCACGCACATCAAGAGCTGCTTCGCGAGTGCCGATGTGCGCGAGGCGATGGCGGCGTTCAGGGAGAAGCGCGTCCCGACGTTCGATGGACGCTGAACGCGACGTGACTCAGCTCGTGTGGTTGCGCCCAGGGTTGTAGCGCAGACTGCCGGGCAGGGAGTTGAGCAGCGGTCCAAGTTCGGTGGCCCGCTCGAGCGTGGTCACGAAGGTGAGTCCGTCAAGTGACACCACAAGCAGCCCTGAAATCCCGTAGGCAACGACGCAGCAGCCGTCGGCGTGAATCACGTTGCCGGAGGCGTCGACACAGTGTACGTGGCCCATCACACCATTGCCGGTGTCGTCGAGGTCCCGCACGCGGCGCAGCGACGCCCAGGTGCCGACGTCGTCCCACGCACACTCGGTCGGTAGCACCACCAGATTGCGACTGCGCTCGAGCAACCCGCGGTCGATCGAGACCGACGTGACCAGCTCGGCGAAGCTGGACATGTCGCCGGCGGCCAACTTGGGCAATCCGTGCTGTAGCTCACCGGTATTGGCCTCGAGCTCGTCGAGCACGACGCGCGCGCGCCACACGAAAATGCCGGAGTTCCAAAGCGCGCCCTTGTCGATGAGCGTGTCGGCCAGCACCGCGGTGGGCTTCTCCACAAAGTGCTCCACCCGGCACGCGCCGCCCTCGGCCCGCGAGATGAACGGATCGAACGGCGCGCCGGGCTGCAGGTAGCCGAAGCCGGTTTCGCATCGCGTGGGCGTGGCGCCCAGGGCCACGAGCACGGGCTCCGACGACGCGATCGTAGCGGCCCGTCGCAGCGCGTCGCGGAAGACCCCGGGAAACCCGACCGACAGATCGGCGTGCAGGGCGCAGAAGACGGTGTCGGGACCGGCGCGCTTGGCGACTTCATGGGCGCCCCAGGCCAGCGCGGCGGCTGTGCCGAGCGGGCGCGGCTCGATGAGCATATTGGCGCGCGGGACTTCCGGAATCGCTTCGTGGAGCGCGTCAGCGATGTCCGCGCTGGTGACGACGAGCACGCGTTCGGCGGGCACCAGCGGAGAGAGGCGCTCGATGGTATCGACAATGAGCGGGCGCTCGTTGACGAGGGCCAGCAGCTGCTTGGGGCGCTTGGGCGTGCTCAGCGGCCAGAAGCGGGTGCCGATACCACCAGCGAAGACCACGGCCCAGAGTGCGGTCTGCGTCTCGGGCAGGGGCTCAAGTTCGAACTCCTCCATGGGATCCGCGATCGGCGATGATTCGACGATCACGGGTGGTGCGACGTGAGGAGCGACAGCGCGGGGCTCTGGCATCGTGGCAGCGGAGTGAAGAACACGAAGGGCGGGCCGCGAATGCAAACGCCCGTGGCAACTGGCGCATCTGCTCGGCTACGGACAACATACTTATGCCATGCTCACCCTGCACCTTACCAACGGCGACTCGGCCGCCAGCGCGCTCGCGCGCTCCGGCCTTCCCGGGGACATTGTCTCCTGGCGCGACCTGCTGCACGACGGTCCCGTGCCAGCGGATGACGACCTCGGCGCGTTTCATCGCGTCCGCGCCGATTTTCTGGCCAGCCGAGGGTGGTCGAACATCGCGGCGGCGGTCAGCGACTTCGAGCAGCGGGATGCGCGCCTGGAGGATGTCGGCGCGGGCGATGAAGTGGTGTTGTGGTTCGAGCCCGACTTGTACGATCAACTGCAGCTGATCCAGATTCTGGCGCGATTCGAGCGCCGGGCACCGAGTGAGCGGCCGCTGCTCACGATCGTGCCTGCCGACTGCTACCTCGGACCGATGTTGCCGGAGAAGTTCGTGCCATTGTACGCGGCACGTCGCGCGATTACATCGGACGATCTGGTGCACGGTGGGATCGCTTGGCGCGCCTTTACGTCGAGTACGCCAGACGACTTGCTGCACGTGACTAACCGGCTCGACCGCGAGGTGACCGCGCGAACCTTCACGTCGGACGATCGCGTGCGGTTGCCGCATCTGGTGGCGGCGTTGCGTCGGCAGCTCGAGGAGTATCCGGATACGGACGCCGGATTGTCGCGCAGCGAGCGACAGTTGTGTGAAGCGCTGTCGCCGGGCACGATCACGCTGGGCAAGCTGTTCGCGGCGCATCAGGCGACGGAGTCGTGGGTATGGCTCGGGGATTGGAGCTTCGCGTGGTACGCCGAGCGTCTCAGTGATTGCGCGCATCCGATCGTGGTGCATACCAACGGATCCCGCGTGATTGCGCCGTTGCGGGACACCGATGGCCGAGCGTTCTGGGAGCGTGCGGTGCAACTCACGCCATTCGGGCAGGATGTGGTTCGCGCCCGCGCCGATGCAGTTCGGGCCAACGGGATCGATCGCTGGATCGGCGGCACGCACTGCACGAATGCGCAGTACTGGCGTTGGGACGCGCGCACGCAACGGACCGAACTCTTTCCCCGCCCATGACGGACACCATCGCCGACATCGACGCCGAACTGCTGGCGATGCTCGAAGCAGACACGACGCTCGAAGCGGCACGACCGATTCTCGAGTTGGCGGCGAGCTACTTCGCGGATACGCGTCGGGGCGAGGGTCCGGTATCGACGTGGCACAGTGCGCAGGTGATCGCCGATCGCATCGCCGGCCCGATGCCGCGCGGTGCGCGCGCGCTGCCGGATGTGGCGCGTCGCTTGTCGTCGCTGCTGCTGGAGGACGTGAATCGACTGGCGCATCCGATGTATATCGGGCACCAGGTGTCGGCCCCGCTGCCGGCGGCGGTGTGGACCGATGCGCTGATCAGCGCGCTCAATCAATCGCAGGCCGTGCGCGAGATGTCGCCGTCGTTCACGCCGCTGGAGCATCAGGTCATCGCTTGGATGACCGACTTGGTGGGGTGGGATGAGCAGGCCGGCGGCACCATGACGTCGGGTGGTACGGAAGCGACGTTCGCCGCGCTCTTGGCGGCACGCAGTCGCGCGGTGCCTGACGTGTGGACGAACGGGTTGGGGGCGAACCCGCCGGTGGTGGTGTGCGGCGAGCATACGCACTACGCCGTCTCGCGGGCAGCCGGTGAGATGGGACTGGGACTGGCGCGCGTGATCGTGATTCCGTCGCGCGCGTTGCGCATGGATACGGATGCCCTGGGCGAGCGACTGGCAGCCTTGCGGGCCAGCGGTACGCGCGTGATGGCCGTGGTGGCCACGGCCGGATGTACCGCAACCGGCAGCTTCGATGATCTGGACGTGGTGGCCGATCTGTGCGACGAGTTCGCAGACGATCGTGGTCCGTTGTGGCTGCATGTCGACGCCGCGCATGGCGGTGCGGCAATCTTGTCTGCGCAGCATCGCCATCGCGTGAAGGGGCTGGTGCGCGCGCGGTCGCTGGCGTGGGACCCGCACAAGACACTGTTACTGCCACTGTCGGCCGGTATGGTGCTGGTGCGTGATCAGGATGAACTCACGCGCGCTTTCACGCAGGCGGCGCCGTATCTCTTCAGCTCCGGATCCGACGCCCAGATCTGGGATATGGGTCCGCGTTCGTTCCAGTGTTCGCGTCGCGCCGATGTGCTGAAGCTGTGGGTGGCGATCGAGCGCTACGGTTCCGACAATCTGGCGCGTCTATACGATCGGCTCTGCCGGATGGCGCAGACGCTCCATGGCCTGCTCAGCGCCCGCAGCGACTTCAGGCCGCTGCACGAACCGACGTCAAACATTCTCTGCTTCGCGTGGACGCCGTCGGGCGTGGCGGACGCGGATCTCGACACGTTGACCGATGTGCTGCGCGAGCGGTACAACCGGTCGGGGCGTGGCTGGATTACGGCGACGACACTGGACGGTCGCCGGGTACTGCGCATTACCGTGATGAACGCACGCACCAACGAGACGCATCTCGCCGCGCTCGTGGACGGACTGTCGGCGGAGGCCGCGCTGATCCTGCACAAGCGCTAGCACTAGCGCTTCGCGGTTCGAGGTCGCATTTGTGTTCTGATGCGAAACCTCCACTCCCCTCGCTTCATGAGAACACCGCCATGCGCAAAGCTCTCCTGACGCGTCGCGCCGCCGCGGCGTTCGGTCTGCTGCTCAGCGGCTGTGCGCCGCCCGCGTCCACCCGCCGCCCGATCAATCCACCGGGCATCGCGCCGCTGGTGCCGGCGTACTCGGTGGCCATTCGTGCCGGTCATCAGGTATTTGTCTCGGGCATGACCGGCATCAAGCCGGGCACGCAGGACATCATCGAGGGCGGCGTCGAGATCCAGACGCGTCAGACGCTCGAGAACATCCGCACGGCGCTGCAATCGGCCGGTGCCACGATGGCCGATGTCGGCGAGTGTACGGTGTTCCTGACCGACATGCGCGACTACGCCGCGATGAATGGTGTATATACCGAGTACTTCCGCGTCGATCCCCCGGCGCGCGCGACGGTCGCCGTGACGGCCCTCCCGCGTCCCGCCGCGCGCGTGGAAATCAAATGCAGCGCACAGATCCGTTCTCTGGAGAAGCCGTGACGACCCCGCTCCAACTCAAACGTGGTTCCGACCTGCTGCACGACCCCGTGCTGAACAAGGGTACGGCGTTCACTGATGCCGAGCGCGATGCGTTCGGGTTGCGCGGGCTGCTACCGCCGCGCGTGATGTCGCAGGACGAGCAGATGGCGCGCATCCTGCCCGGTGTGCGCTCGAAGCCGTCGCCGCTGGAGCAGTATGCCTATCTGGTGGCGCTGCACGATCGGAACGTGACGCTCTTCTATCGGTTGGTAATGGATCACCTCGAAGAGCTGATGCCGGTACTGTACACGCCCACCGTGGGACAGGCGTGCGAAGAGTTCGGCCGCATTTTTCGTCGCAGCCGCGGCATGTACATCACAGCTGCCGACAGGGGACATGTGGCAGAAGTGCTCGCCAACTGGCCACAAGACGACATTCGCATGATCGTCGTGACTGATGGTGAGCGGATTCTCGGTTTGGGTGATCTCGGGGCCAACGGAATGGGCATCCCCATCGGAAAGCTCACGTTGTACACGGCGTGCGCGGGGGTATCGCCCAATCAGTGCTTACCCATTACGATCGACGTCGGGACGAACAACACCTCGCTGCGCGAAAGTCATTCCTACGTCGGACTGCGTCAGCCGCGGTTGCGAGGCGCCGAGTACGACGAGCTGCTGGATGAATTCGTGGAGGCAGTACAAGCGCGCTTCCCGCTGGCCTGTCTGCAGTTCGAGGACTTCGGCAACCATAACGCGTTCTCGCTACTCGAACGGTGGCGCGATCGCATCTGCACCTTCAACGACGACATTCAGGGCACCGCGTCGGTCGCGCTGGCGGGCTTGTACTCGGCGGCGCGCATCAGTGGCACGCCGCTGCGTGACATGCGCCTGCTTTTCCTCGGCGCTGGTGAGGCCGGCATCGGCATCGGCGATCTCGTGGTCGAGGCGCTCTGCTCAGAGGGACTGTCGCTCGCCGAAGCGCGGCGTCACTGCTGGTTCGTGGACTCGAAGGGCCTGGTGGAGCATTCGCGCACCGACTTGGCGGAGCACAAGAAGCCGTTCGCCCACGATCATGCGTCGGTGCGCACGCTGCTGGACGCCGTGGAATCGCTCAAGCCGCACGCGATCATCGGCGTCTCGGGCACGCCGAATACGTTCACCAAAGAAGTGTTGGAGGCGATGGCGCGGGAGCATGCGCGACCGATCGTCCTCGCGCTGTCCAATCCCACCTCGAAGGCCGAGTGCACGGCGCTGCAGGCGTACGCGGGCACTGACGGTCGCGCCATTTTCGCCAGCGGCAGTCCGTTCGCGCCGGTCACGTACAAGGGCAAGACGCACGTGCCGGGGCAGGGCAATAACGCCTATATCTTCCCGGGCGTCGGACTCGGCGTCATCGTGAGCGCCTCGTCACGCGTGACCGAAGCGATGTTCGCGACGGCTGCGCGCACGCTGGCGTCGATGGTCACCGGCGACGATCTGGCAATGGGACGCATCTATCCGAGCGTGTCGCGCATTCGCGACGTGTCACGCGCCATCGCGATCGAAGTGGCTACCCTGGCCTTCGATAGCGGGTTGGCGCGCGTTGAACGGCCGGCCGACATCGCGGCCGCGGTGACCGACGCGATGTTCGAGCCGCACTACGTATCGTTGATCTAATAGGTGTGCGCTATCGCCTGCCGAACAGTCCGGCAGGCGAGAAGCGCACGCCCACGCTGACGTTAGTGCCGCCGAGATCGATGTGATCGAAGGTGGCGAAGTCGTCGCTCATCGGCGCCGAGCCGAACTGCTGATGCACCGTACCCTGCAGGGCGACCCATCGTCGGATGGGCACATCCAAGCCTGCGCTGAGGTACTCGAAGGTGCCGCGACCGGTCGAGTAGAAATCGTCGCGATACGCCACCAGCCGTTCGGCGTCCACGAAGGCGCCCCACTGATGAAAGCGGTAGCGGGCCGTGCCGACGCCCGCGCCCAGTATTACACGAGCGCGATCGAGCCCCGCCCCGCCAGACCGCGTCCAGCGAGCAGCCCGCCACTCGACGCCCAGCGACTGGGCCGATGCGACCTGCAGTGCCGTTTGCTGCGCGACGGCACTGGTGGTCGTGGCCGGCGATACGCGGCTGACGGAGCCCATGGTGCGTTCACCCGACTCGGCGCCGAGGCGGATGCTCCAGCGTGGCGTGATGCGTACGGAGAGATCGATCCCGGTGAGTCGCGGACTCAACGTCGACGCACCGGGATCGAGCGCTCGGTCGATGAGTGAATACACCTCGCTGTTGCCCGATGGCGTGAGCACACCGTAGCGCACGGCGACGCTGACACGTGACCAGGCGGAGGAATCCTGCGGTGCCGCTTGCGCGTGCAGCGCGGGCCCGTGAAGAATCGCCACAAGGCCGGCGGCCACACGCGAGGCGAATCGCATCGTGCGGCTCATCGTCCGGCCTCCCGCTCGCGCAACACGAAGTCGAGCGACACGCACGACGTTTTGGACTGACGACGCTGTGCGAAGACCATGCACGACACGTGCGGCAGTCTTGGCGTGACCGACATCGCGGCCGTGGCCGACAGCTCGCCGCTGGTGGCAACAATATTCGTGCGTCCTTCAGCCCGCGAGCGCGCAACGCCAGCGCTGTCGATGCTCACGATGGTCGCGTTGGCCGAACGCCAGGAGACGGGTGCGACACTCGGCCCCATCAGGTTGCCGCGACGGTCCGCGACTTCGGCGCGGAGCGACCGTCGGGCATCGAGTGCCTTGAATGTCGTATCGGCCACCGAGATGGTCAGGCGTACGGCACGCTGGCGCACGTCGATCACGACGGTGTCGGCGATCGGCCCGCTGTAATATCCGCGTGGCCGGACGCCGCCTTCCGCGGGATCAACCTCGGCGATGATGATGACGCGGCCGTTGCCGACCGCGCTGAAGATGCCGTTGCCGACCATCTGCACGACGCCGGCGGGTGATGACGACCAGCGCAGGGGCACGTTGGCTAGCGCGCTACCTGTTTGGTCGAGTACGCGCGACTGCACGCGTGCCGTGTCACCGAAGCTCTCGAGCGGCGCGGCGCTGACGACGCTCAGGTCAATGCTGGCCGGGGCGTTGTCGACCGCGCGCACCATGTCGGCGGGCGCACAGGCGGTCACGAGCAGCGATGCGGTGAGCAGGGTCCGCACCACCCGTAGCGTGCAGATGGTCATAGGGGCCTTCATGAGGGAGATCATGGCGTGTTCGGCTGAGGAGCGGCGGGCGGCAGCACGATGGCGGTGAGCAGCAGGCGCGCGCGGGCGCCTGGTTCGATGCGCGGTATGGTCCACTGCTTCGTCACGTCGTTGTAGCTGCCGTCGATCGGCGTAGTCTTCACGATCGTGAAGCCGGCTTCGGTGAAGGCGCGCGGGATGATGACGTTGAGCGCGGGGCCGGTACCCTTGTTGAGCACCGTCAGCGTGATCGTGATCGTGTCACCAACCGTGGGCGAGCTCTGATCGGGCACCGCCGTGAGTTCAACGTCGGCCGGCGGTTCGGCCACTTCGACGCCGAGCGTGGCCGTTCGTGGCGTATGCGTCCGATCGATACCGTTCACCTGCAGGGTGTAGTTGCCAGGCGGCAGCGAGGCTGGGATCGGTACGGTGGTGCGGAACGTGCCATCGCTGCCGACGAGCACGGTGCCGAGCAGGATCGGCGTGCCATTCGGTGCGTAGATGAACACCGACACGTACGTGCCCGGCGCGAAGCCGCTGCCTTCGGTAGTGGCGCGTCCACCCTGATCGAGCTGCATGGTACGGCTGCTGTCGATCGGGATGGCCGTGTTCGAGGCATCGCTCGAGCGCAGCGAAAGCGTGACAGTGCCATCGGACACCCGGAGGACCGTATCGCGAACCACTTCGACGGTGACCGGATTGGTGCTCGAGGTGAGCGTGCCCGTGCCGCGCGGCGTGGTCGTCGGCTGCCCCCCGCTGGTGCGGCCCGGACCGATGGGAATGAACGGCCCCGGCACTTCGACGAAGGCGCTCATGCCGCACGTATTCACCGCCGCCACACGAACGCGGGTGGGCACGTTATTGGTGAGCCCCTGCAGTGTCCATGAAGTGAGCGAGCGGCCATCAAGCAGTGTGCGCTGCCAACTGGCCCCGTTGTCGGTGCTGCGCTCCACGGCGTACCCCGACACGGCGCGACAACCCTCGATGGCCGGGATCTCGAAGGTGAGCGTGATCCGTCCGTCGCCCGAGACGCCCACGAGTGCGCGCGGCACGGAGGGCGGCGTTGCCGCGAGAATGTCGGCGGCGGCACTCGGTGCGTTGCTGAGACTCAGCGAATAGTTCGCGGCGGCACTGCCTCCGAGCACGGCACCAGTAATGCCAACCGGCCGCTGTGTGCCGACGGCTGGATCACCGAAGGCGAACGTGACGCCGGTAAGCGTGACGTTATCGCCGCCGAGTACCCCGATGAGTGTGAGCGTGTTGGCGCTGATGGTGACCGAGGTGGTGCCGTCGAACAGCTTCTCGTTGGCCATGAATGAGCCGCCGATCGTGAGCGGCATCGCGGTGATGCTGGCGGTGGCGGTCGGCGCGCCGGCAAGACTCACCGTGTACAGATTGCCCTGGCTTCCCGCTAAGGTCACAGCGGTGATCACGACGGTTTTGGTGTTACCGACCGTCGGCGTGAGGAAGCCGAGCGTAACCGAGGCGATGGTAACGTTGTCAGGGCTGGTGACGCCGACAAGTGTGAGGCTGCTGGTGTTCCCGGTGGCCGCGGTCGTTCCGCTGTACAGCCTGTCGTTCGCGGTGAAGCTGCCGCCGATGGTGACCGTGCCGCCGGCCGAGGTGATGTTGGCGGTGGTAGTCGGTGCGCCCGATACGCTGATCGAGTAATTGCCGCTGTTGGCGCCACCGAGGGTGGCCGCCGTGAGCGAGACAGTCTTACCGTTGGCGACGGAGGCCGTCGCGAAGGCGGCGGTCGGTGTGGCGAGTGTGACGACATCGGGGCTGACCACCCCAACCAGCGTAAGGCTGTTGGTGGCGATCGTCGCTGACGTGTTGCCGTCGTACACCTTGTTACTGGCGGTGAAGCTGCCGGCGATAGTAAGCGGCTTCGGTGTGATGTTGGCGGTGGCCGTGGGCGCGCCGGTCAGGCTCACCGTGTAGAGGCCCGCGTCGGTGCCGCCGAGCGTGACGCCGGTGATCACAACGGTCTTGGCGGTGCCAACGGGGGCCGTGAGAAAGCCGAGCGTAACGGAGGCGATGGTCACGTTGTCACTGCCGTTCACACCGACCAGCGTGAGACTCGTGGTGGTGCCGGTGGCGGTGGTGTCACCGCTGTAGACTTTGTTGTTGGCGGTGAAGCTGCCGCCGATGGTGACCGTACTGGTGACCGGTGTGACCGTGAGTTCGTTCGTGCTGGCGTCGCTCAGTGTGAAGCCGTCGGTATTGGTGATTGTGCCCACGACCTCGTACGTGCCGGTCGTTAGTGGTGTGGTCAGCGTGAGCGACCAAGTGTTGCCACTGCGCACAATGGCGGGCGACGTGCTGGTGGAGTACTGCACGCCATTCACCACGACGGTGAGGACTTCACCAGTGCCGACGGTCGCGGTGCCGGTGATCGTTGGGGTCGTGGAGGAGGTGCCGAGCGATGTGACCGTGACCGGTCCGGCCGGTCTCGATGCGATCACGGTGGCGAGATAGTCGTTCAGTCCCGCGAGCACCTGCGAGATGGCCGCGTTGCCGTTGGTGCTTTGTCCATCGGTGAGCTTCGTGCCTGCGTACGCGGCGGCGTACCCACCGATGCTGGTGCCGCCGTTCACCGCGCCATCCGTGATCTGGATGGATCCGCCACTATACGTGAGCGTGATCGGCGACGTCGGTCGGGGCAGGAATCCAATCAGGTATGTGGTACCGCCACTGTTGCGCCAATTGGCCGACGCGGGCAGTTCGAGGATCGTTCCGTTCGTCCGCACGATGCGCATCGTGCCCGGGATGTCGTTCCCCTGAATCTCGAACGTGCTGGTTGACGAGCTTTGAATGAAGAAGATGCGCGCGATTTCAAGCGTCGCGAACGTCAGTACATTGTTGGCCGTGCCCGCCGAGGTGCCACGAGTGCCCACAAACCCATTGGTGAAGGGCACGCTGATCATGGTCTGCGCACCAAGCTCCGAGGCAGCTCCGCCGAGCGTCAGCGACATGCTCAAGGCGCCAATGATCCGGCTCCACCGTCGTCTAATTGCCGCGTACCACATGCGTCTAACTCCACTGTAAACGTCAGGCGGGAGCCAGCGTCCTCGCTGACACTTGACCTCTGTACAGTGGTTTCGGCCGCACGCGGCCTGCGCTTGATCTCAAATGTATGATGTTCTTTACTTCATGCTTGACACTTCGCGCCAGCGGAATGCGCTCGATCAGAATCGCAGCGAGAGGCAGCTGAGTCCCCCATCCATCTTGGCGAACTCGCTCATGGCCAACGGCACCAGCGTATAACCGGCCGCACGCAGAACGGCGTGCGTGCCGGGAAAGCCATCGGCCACGAAGATCACGTCATTGACCCGCACACAGTTCGCGGCGTACTCCTCGCCGGACGGCACGCGCAGCACCGTCCGGTCGGCAAATGCCTCGTGCGCCGCAAGCGCGTCGATACAGAGCAGGCGATCGGCATCGAGGGCCACGACCCCGCTCTTGAGATGCAGAATGCCGGGCGTGTGGCGGATGTCGACCAGCCGCGACGTGACACCGTATCGCGACAGCCATTCGGCAAGCTGTCGCGCGCCGTCGTGATTGGTGCGCAGCGAAATCCCGATGAATGCCGTCTGTCCCGCTTCGCACACGTCGCCCGCATCGAGCGTACCGGGGCTCGTGATCTCGGGCAGTTCGGCGAAGTATGCGGAGAGCGCGTCGCGGACGGCATGCACTTCGCCTGCACGACTCTCAGCGCCCGGACGTGTGATGATGGCGCCCTGACCCGGGAGAATGAGCGCGGTATCCTCGACGAAGGTGGAGTCCGGGTGCGCGCTGTCGATGGGAAGTGCGATAACCCTACAGCCATGGCGCTCGAGCGCGGCGCAGTAGGCGGCGTGCTGCGCGAGTGCCAGCTCGACGTCGGGCACGCCGAGATCGACGGTGGTGAGTCCGTCGGCGAAGTTGCGCGCTGGTGGGCGAACGATCGCCTTCGTGAAGCGTGAGAACATGCGCAGAGTATGGCGCTTCGGGTGCCGCGGCGGAATACTTCCGCGCGTGCATATCATCGATCTCGAATTCAGCGCGCACGAGATGCGCGCCATGGCCGACCAAGTGGTGGCGCGTTGTGTGGAGCACATTACCACGCTGCCGAGCCAGCCGCTACACGGCGTACACGACGCGGAAGCGCTGTGCGAGCGCATGCGCGAGTCATCGCCACGCTCCGGCACCCCGCTAACCGCCCTGCTCGACGACCTGTTCACGACGTACATCCCGCAGTCGTTCAACACGCCGTCGCCGGGATATCTCGCGTACATTCCGGGCGGTGGCCTGTTTCCGGCGGCACTGGCCGATTTCATCGCCGATACGACCAATCGCTACACCGGCATCTGGCAGGCGGCGCCGGCGCTGGTTCAGCTCGAGGCGAACGCACTCGAGTGGCTGCGCGAGTGGATGGGATTCCCGGTCGGTACGCGGGGGGTGTTCACCACCGGCGGCTCGATGGCCACGTTCAATGCGGTACTGTGCGCGCGTGAACAGTATCTGGGCGTCGATATCCGTCGCGGTGTGCTGTACACGTCGGATCAGGCGCATCATTGCGTGATCAAGTCGGCGAAGCTCGCCGGCATCATGCCCGATCGCGTGCGCTCCATTCCCTGTGATGGGCAGTTCCATCTGGCCATTGACGCATTGCGCGATGCCATCGCGCAGGATCGCCGCGATGGGCTGTTGCCGTTCATGGTGGTATCGAACGCCGGCACGACGAACACGGGTGCTGTCGATCCGCTCGCTGCGATTGCCGACGTCTGCGCCGACGAACAGCTGTGGCATCACGTAGATGGCGCCTACGGCGCGTTCTTCCAGCTGTGCGACGACACCCGTGGGGTGCTGCGTGGCATTGAACGCGCCGATTCGCTCACACTCGATCCGCACAAGGGCATGTTCATGCCGTATGGCACGGGCGCGCTGTTGGTGCGCGATGGTGCGGCGCTGCGGGCGGCGCACGGGGCCACGGCCGACTATCTACCCGACATGCCGTGCGCGCAGGAGTTCTATGATCCGAGCCAACACGGGCCCGACCTCTCGCGCGGATTTCCCGGGCTCCGCATGTGGCTCACAATCAAGTTGTATGGCGCCGATGCGTTCCGGGCGGTGATCACCGAGAAGCGTACGCTGGCGCTCGATGCGGCGGCGCGGGTCGCGCAGTTGCCGCATGTGGTGATCGACGCTCCGCCGGAGCTGTCACTGTTTCCGTTTCATCTGACGTGGCCCGGTGCCACCTTGGCGCAGGAGGACGCGGCGACGCGCGAGCTCATGGCGGCCGTGTCGCAGCGGGGACGCGTGATGATCAGCGGCGCCGTGGCCGGTGGGCGGTACGTGGGGCGCGTGTGCGTGCTGAGCTTCCGGACGCACGCGGTGCAGATCGACCACCTCGTCGAGGACATGGGGGCCGCGATCGCCGTGGTGGTGGAAAAGCATCGGCACGTGGGCGGGGCAGTCGCCTAACGCCGGTCGTCGAGGCATCTTTGGCCGTCCCGAGGATCCTGCGTGAAAAAGACCGTTCTCCTGTATGGCCTCGTGGGCGGCGTGCTCATCGCCGGCCTGCGATTCGTCGAATACCGATTTCTCGTGCTCGAGCATTCGCTCGAGATCTACGGGGGGATCGTCGCCGCGCTCTTCGCGGCGCTCGGCCTCTGGCTCGGCCGCAAGCTCACGCGCCCGCGCGAGACCGTGGTCGTACGCGAGGTGCCGGTCGAGGTGCGGGTCGAAGTGCCGGTCGAAGTGCCGGTGGGACCGTTCGAGCGGAATGCGGAACGGCTATCGGCGCTGGGGATCACGCCGCGGGAGCTCGATATCCTGGAGGCCATGGCGGCTGGCCACAGCAATCGCGAGATCGCCGAACGGCTCTACGTGAGCGAGAACACCGTGAAAACCCACGCCGCTCGTCTGTTCGGCAAACTCTCGGCCAAGCGGCGCACGCAGGCGGTTCAGCGGGCGAAAGAGGCCGGACTGATCCCCTGATCATCCCCCAAATGGGTGATTCTCGCCGGTTTGCAGGGAAATCATCTATTCGGGTGACGCGCTCGCGGGCCTCCGCAGACCAGACTGGCGGACGTTCACGCTCGCCCCTTCCACGCCTACGCCCCGATCTATGCGCAACATCGTTCTGAAGTTCGGCCTGATCTCCGGCGCGCTCCTGTCGGCCATGATGGCCATCACGATCCCATTCCAGGACACGATCGGCTTCGACCTCGGCATGGTCGTTGGCTACACGACGATGGTGCTGGCCTTTCTGTTCGTCTATTTCGGCGTCCGCAGCTATCGCGATACCGTGGCGGGAGGCTCGTTGACCTTTGGGCGCGCCTTGAAGGTTGGCGCGCTCATCGCGTTGATCGCGTCCTGCTGCTACGTGGCCACGTGGGAAATCATGTACTTCAAGTTCATGCCTGACTTCGCCGAGAAGATGACGGCGCAAACAATTGCGAAGGCTCGCGCTGCTGGTGAGAGCGAGGCGGCCGTCGCGAAGAAGCAGCAGGAGATGGCGGAGTTCGAGGCGATGTACCAGAACCCAGCGATCAATGCGGCCATGACCTTCCTCGAACCGCTGCCGGTGGCGTTGATTATGACGTTGGTGTCGGCTGGCTTGCTGAGCCGGCGTACCGTCCCTCCACGAGAGACTTGATGGCCTATATCGCCCCCGAAACCCGCCTGCGCGAGCTCACCCCGGTGCCGCTGCTCGTGGGTGCGGTGCTCGGTTTGATCTTTGGCGCATCATCGCTGTATTTGGTGCTCAAGGTCGGACTCACCGTGAGCGCCTCGATTCCAGTGGCGGTCATCTCGATCACGATCTTCCGTCTGTTCGCGAAACTGGGCGGCCGTGATGCGACGATCCTCGAGCACAACATCGTGCAGACGGCGGGTTCGGCGGGCGAGTCGATCGCCTTCGGCATCGGCGTCACGATGCCGGCGATCCTCATTCTGGGTTTCGATCTCGAGATCGCGCGCGTGCTGTTGGTGGCGGTGCTTGGCGGTGTGCTGGGCATTCTCATGATGATTCCGCTGCGTCGCGCCCTGATCGTGGCGCAGCATGGTGTGCTGAAATATCCGGAAGGCACGGCGTGCGCCGAGGTGCTCAAGGCCGGTGCCAACGCCGAGTCGCGGGCGGCGGCGAGCGACGCGGCAAAGCGCGAGCAGGAATCGTTGGGAGGAGCCGGCACGAGTGCGCGCACGATCTTTACCGGCTTTGGGATCGGCATCGTGTACAAGACCGCGATGTCGGCACTGCGTGCCTGGAAGGATGTGCCGGAGAAAGTGTTCGGCGCGCCGTTCTCGGCGGCGTCAGTGTCGGTGGAAGTGTCGCCGGAGTTGCTGGGCGTGGGCTACATCATCGGCCCGCGCGTGGCCGCGGTGATGTTCGCCGGCGGCGTGCTGGCGTATCTCGTGCTCATTCCGATGATCGCGTACTTCGGATCGGCGCTCATGACCCCGTTGGCACCGGAGGCTCGCGCGTTGATCCGCGACATGAGCCCTGGAGCGATTCGCAATGCGTACGTGCTGTACATCGGTGCCGGCGCGGTGGCGGCGGGTGGCATCATCAGTGTGATTCGCTCGATGCCGACGATCTGGCATGGCTTGCGTGAAGGCTTGCGTGATGTGTCCAACTCCACCGCCGCCACGGTGCGCGATACGGTGCGGACCGACCGCGACCTGTCGATCAAGCTGGTGCTGCTTGGCATCGTCGCGCTGCTGGTCGCCTTGGTGGGCGCGAGTCCGCTGTATGTGGGCGGTACCGGCTTCGGCACACGCATCGCGGCGGCGCTGCTGATCGTGGTGTTCGGCTTTCTGTTCGTGACCGTGTCATCGCGATTAACGGGCGAGATCGGTTCGTCGTCGAATCCGATTTCCGGTATGACGGTGGCCACGCTGCTGCTCACCTGTCTGGCGTTTGTGTTGCTGGGGTGGACGGGCAGCAACTATTACGTGACCGCGCTCTCCATCGGCGCCATCGTGTGTATCGCCGCGTCGAACGGCGGCACCACGTCCCAGGACTTGAAAACGGGCTTCCTGGTGGGTGCCACACCGCGCTCGCAACAGATCGCGATCGTGGTTGGGGCGTTGGTGTCGGCGTTGGCGCTGGGGCCGATTCTGCTGCGCCTCAATGCTGCTGGCACGGTGTATGTGAGTGCGACGGCGATGGCGGCCGATGCGCGTGGTGGCACGGCGCTCACCAGCGGTGAGATGGTGGATGTGCGCACGCTCGAGCGGCGTGAATCGGTGGACGGCGTCATGGCCGACGGCAGCACCGATTCGCGCGAGTACTGGGTGTGGCACCGCCAAGACCCGAGCGGTGGCAACGCCGAGAAGTATCTCGTGGATGATGCGGGCAAGCCGGTGTACTTCGTGGATCCGGGCATCAACGGCAGTATCCGGAAGCTCGCGAACGGGCAGGATGTGCCGAAGTTCGACGCGCCCAAGGCGACCCTGATGTCGTACATCATCAAGGGTATCCTGGGCGGCAAGCTGCCGTGGGGGCTCGTGCTGCTGGGCGCGATGATCGCGCTCGTGCTCGAGCTGTCGGGGATTCCGTCGCTGGCCTTTGCGGTGGGCGTCTATCTGCCGATCTCCACCTCGGCGCCACTCTTCGTGGGCGGCGTGGTGCGCTGGGCGGTGGATCGCTGGATCGCGCGCAAGCACGTGGGGCGCAACCTCACCGACGACGAACTGGCGGCGGAAGGAGACAAGAGTCCCGGGGTGCTGATGGCGTCGGGCTACATCGCAGGCGGCGCGATCGCCGGCATCCTGATCGCTTTTGTGGCGGGCGTGCCGGCGATGGCGGGTCTCAATCGCGCGATCGAAGCGATGTCGGTGAACAACCCGCTGTTCGTGGGGCCGATGGCCGACGTGCTGTCGTTGGTGCCGTTCGTGGCGTTGATCGCGGTGCTCTATCTGACCGGTCGCGAGAAGCTGCTTGGCAGACCTGCTACAGGGCCTTCTTGATGGCCGCTTCGAGGTTCTGCGTGCCGCCGACGCCGGTGTACACGATCTTACCGGCCTTGTTGACGACCACGACGTAGCTGGTGGCCGGCACGTCGTAGGCGCCGCTCACGGTGCCCTTCTTGTCGTACAGCAGCTCGCCGCCAAGCTTGTTGGCCTTCTGCCAGCCCTTCACGCGTTCGACCGACTGGTTCACCGACACCGCGACGGTCACGAACTTCACCTTGGCGCCGTGCTTGGTCATGGCGGCGCGCATGGCTGGCTCAAGCTGCTTGCAGTTGCCGCACCACGTGGCCCAGAACTCCAGCACGACCGGCGTCTTGCCGAGGTAGGCGGAGAGATCGACCGTCTTGCCGTCGAGGGTCTCGAGAGGGCCGACGGGCGCCGTTTCGCCGACGGCGATACCGAGGTCCTGGGCGAGGGCGGGGGACGATAAGGCGATCGTCGCGGCAGCGAGGGCGGTGAAGAGCGTGCGGAAGGATTTCATAACTGCCAAGTATGGAGTATGGAGTATGGAGTACGGGGTAGGGAGTACGAGGCGACGCGGGGCGTTTGTACTCCCGACCCCGTACCCCATACTCGCTACTTCGCCGTTAAAAAAAGACCTGCCCCATCTTCACGAGGTAGTACTCCGCCATACCGAGCATGACGAAGGCGAACACCTTTTTTACCGTCAGCATCCACGCACCAGCGCGAGGTAATCGCGACAGTGAGCCCGCTGAAAGGCCGACGGCGACCAGCAGCGTGCACATGCCCAGCGAGAAGGTGAAGAGGTAGAGAAAGCCGAGCAGGGCGGAGCCGGTGGTCGACACCCACGTGAGGACGGCGGCCATGACCGGGGCGGAGCAGGGCGCGGCCACCAATCCCGAAGCCGCCCCCATGATGAATGCACCCGCTACCCGTCCGCCGGTTCCGGCATTGGCGGCGCGCTGCATGATGGCGGCGGGCACGCGGACGGGAATGACGTCGAACATCGACAGGGCGGCCAGCATGAGCAGATTCGCCATGGCGAAGTAGGCCCACGGGTTGGCCGATACGGTACCGAACATGGTGCCGGTGAGTCCGGCGAGGAGTCCGAGGCCGGCGTACACAGACGCCAGCCCGAACACATACGTGAGCGAAAGCCCCAATGGACGCCACTTTGACGCTATGGTGGCGCCGGACTGTTCTGATGATGACTGGCCACCCACGATGGCGGCGGTGATCGGAATCATCGGATACACGCAGGGCGTGAGCGATGTCAGGACTCCGGCCCCGAAGAGGAGCGGGAGCGCGGCTGCGGGGTTGGACGAGAGCTGCGCGGTGACGTCGGCGATCTGCGTGATGGCAATCATGTCGGAAAGATACGGCCCGACGCGGGCGAGCGTTGCCGCGGGTTGGAACGGGGCTCTGGCGCCCGGGGCGGATAATGGGGATCATGCTTGGCTATGCCCCCACTGACTGAGGTGTTGATGTTCGGACCGACGAAGTCGCTGATGCTCTTGGCTGTTGCCAGCCTGTCGACCACCGTGGTGTCGCATGCGCAGGCGGTACGCCCCGACGCCGACCCGCGCATCGAGAAGCTGGTCGCGTCGGTGTCGCAGCAGCGGCTGCAGGCCACCGCCACCACGCTCGCCGGCTTCGGCACGCGCTCCACGCTATCCGATACCATGTCGACCGCGCGCGGCATCGGAGCGGCGCGGCGTTGGATCTACGATGAATTCAAGCGGATGAGTCCCAAGCTGCAGGTGTCATACGACCGGCACATGCTGGCCCAGCAGGGGCGTATTACGCGCGAGGTGGAGCTAGTGAACGTAGTGGCGGTGCTGCCGGGCAAGAGCGCGCGCCGCGTGTACATCACCGGTCACTACGACACCGTCAACTCGCGACGTCCGGCGGGTGCTGACGCGACGTCCACCGCCGCCGGTGCGGCGCCGAGTGTGCCATTGGTGCGTCCCACGATCAACAACGACGCCGATGCGCCGGGCGCGAACGACGATGGCAGCGGTACGTCGCTCACGATGGAGCTGGCGCGGGTATTCGCCGAGAGCGGTATCGATTTCGATGCGACACTGGTGTTCGTGACGTGGGCCGGAGAGGAACAGGGACTGATTGGCTCGATGGCGCATGCCACGGCGCTGCGCAACGCGAAGGGCGTCGTCGAAGCGAACTTCAACAACGACATCGTGGGCAGCAGCCTCGGCGGCAACGGCATCATCGACGGCGAGAGCGTGAAGATCTACTCGCTGGGCCCGGAGGATTCGCCGCATCGGTCGCTGGCGCGCTACGTCCAGCGGGTGGCGGGGACCTACGTGCCGTCGCACACGATTCGCCTGATGGCGCGTGAAGACCGCTTCGGTCGCGGCAGCGATCACTCGTCGTTCACGGCGAATGACTTTCCGGCCATCGTGTTTCGCGAGGCGAACGAGAACTACGAGCGGCAGCATTCGCCCGACGACAAGCTGGAAGGGATGGACTTCCGCTACCTCGCGCAGAACGCGCGGGTGAACGCGGCGTCGGCCGCCTCGGTGGCACTGGCGCCGCCGGCCCCGCGCGTAACCACGGGCGGAGGTTCTCCCACGCTTGGCCGCGGCACGTCGGGCTACGATGCCAGTTTGCAGTGGCAGCCGTCGGCGGGGGCGGTGGCATACCGCGTGTACTGGCGTGAAGCGTGGACCAACGACTGGCAGAAGTCGCAGGTGGTGGGCAACGTGACCAAGCTGCTCATGCCGAACGTGTCGATCGACGACTATGTGTTCGGCGTGGCCGCCATCGGCGCCGACGGCAACGAGAGCGTGATCAGCGCGTACGTGAGCCCGGTGCGCAAGATGACCGACGTGTTGATCAAGAAGTGAGGGGCAGACAGTGATTCACCACTACGGCGGAGCCGGACATGATTCGACGGGAGTTTCTCGTGACCTCAGCGTTGGGAACGGCGGGTGCGCTCGCCAATTCGATGGGCGGCACGGAGCGACTCGTGCATGACGCGACCGGTGTGACCGAGTACGACGACGTGCCGATGGCGCCCATGCGCACGGAGCGCGCTACGCGCAAGATTCTGATCGCGGGCGGCGGTTTCCGCACGGGTTTCATCAAGTACATGGCGGAACTCACCGGCAAAGCGCGGCCGCGCATCTGCTTCCTGCCGTCGGCGTCGGCCGACAGCCCGCAGTCTGCGCTCGGCTTCTATGCATCGTGCGCGCCGCTGAACGTCGAACCGTTCGTGCAGAACGTGTTCATCGAGAGCCTGTCGCAGAAGCAGGGCTGGGATGAGGTCCTGCTGTCGATGGACGCGATCGTGGCGTCGGGGGGCAACACGCTCAATCAGCAGGCGATCTGGAAGGCGCAAGGAATCGATCAGGTGCTGCGCACGGCGTGGGACCGCGGCATCGTGCTCGGCGGGGCGAGTGCCGGTTCGCTGTGCTGGTTCGAGGAAGGCACCACCGACTCGCGTCCCAAGGCGCTCTCGATCGTGAAGTGCCTGGGCTTCCTGCCGGGCAGCCACTCGCCGCACTACGACGCCGAGGCGGGGCGCCGTCCGCTGTATCAGCGGCTCATCGGGTCGGGCGAAATGAAGCCCGGCTACGCCTGCGACAACGATGCCGGCATCTACTTCGAGGAAACGGCCGTGAAACGCGTGGTGTCCACGCGGAAGGAGGCCAAGGTGTACTACGTGAGCGTGGTGAATGGAAAGGTGTCGGAACGCACTCTGGAACCCGACGCGATCTAGCTAGTTTTCACGAGTCTCTTTTCCTCCGCTCTTCGACTTCCGCTTTTCGGATTCGGCCCAACATATGGCTCCGCAGTTCATTTACGTCATGAAGGCGCTGCGCAAGGTGGTTCCGCCTTCGCGCATCATCCTCGATGACATCTGGTTGTCGTTCTACCCCGGCGCGAAGATCGGTGTGCTCGGTCCGAACGGTGCCGGTAAGTCGTCGCTGCTGAAGATCATGGCGGGTGTCGATACCGAGTTTCAGGGCGAGGCGTGGGCCCACAAGGGTACGCGCATCGGCTACCTGGCGCAGGAGCCGGAGCTCGACACCACGCTCGACGTGCGCGGCAACGTGGAACTCGCGGTCAAGGCGCAGCGTGATGCGCTGAACGAGTTCAACGACATCTCGCTCAAGTTCGCCGAGCCCGATGCGGACTTCGACGCGTTGATCGACCGGCAGGGGAAGCTGCAGGAGTACATCGACCAGCACGATCTGTGGAATCTCGACAACAAGATCGACGTGGCCATGGACGCGCTGCGCCTGCCGCCGGGCGATGCCGACGTGACCAAGCTGTCGGGTGGTGAGAAGCGTCGTGTGGCGTTGTGCAAGATCCTGCTGGAAGAGCCGGACATGCTGCTGCTCGATGAACCCACCAACCACCTCGACGCCGAGAGCGTGGCGTGGCTGGAGCATCATCTCGAGCGCTACACCGGTACCGTCGTCGCCATCACCCACGATCGATACTTTCTCGACAACGTGGCGAAGTGGATTCTCGAGCTCGATCGTGGCAAGGGCGTGCCGTACGAGGGCAACTACTCTGGCTGGCTGGAGCAGAAGCAGGCCCGCATGGCGCTCGAAGAGAAGCACGCGAGCACGCGTCAGAAGACACTGCAGCGCGAGCTCGAGTGGGTGCGCATGTCACCGCGCGCGCGTCAGGCCAAGAACAAGGCCCGTTTGGCCGCGTACGAAGATTTGGCCAGCGAAGCGCAGCAGGATCGCGCGATGCAGAACGAAATCGTCATTCCGCCGGCGCCGCGGTTGGGTAACGACGTCGTGATCTCGAAGGGGCTCAAGAAGTCGTACGGCGACAAGCTGCTGTTCGACAATCTGTCGTTCGATCTGCCGCGCGCCGGCATCGTCGGTATCATCGGCCCCAACGGTGCCGGTAAGACCACGCTGTTCCGCATGGTGAATGGTCTCGAGCAGCCCGATGGTGGTGAGCTCAAGGTCGGTGAAACGGTGCAGATCTCGTATCAGGATCAGTCGCGCACGCTCGAGGGCAAGCGCACGCTGTGGGAAGAGATCTCGGGCGGACGCGAGACGATTACCGTGGGCAAGCGGGAAATGAACTCCCGCGCGTATGCCGCCAGCTTCAACTTCAAGGGTGCGGATCAGCAGAAGCTGGTGGCGAACCTGTCGGGTGGTGAGCGCAACCGGTTGCACCTCGCGAAGACGGTGCTGCAGGGTGGCAACTTGCTACTGCTCGACGAACCGACGAACGATCTCGACGTCGATACGCTGCGTGCGCTGGAAGATGCGGTGCTCGATTTCTCCGGCTGCGCGGTGATCATCTCCCACGATCGCTGGTTCCTGGATCGCGTGGCGACGCACATCCTGGCGTTCGAAGGGGATTCGGAGACGGTGTGGTTTGAGGGGAACTACGGCGCGTACATCGAAGATTTGAAGCGTCGCAAGGGCCCGGATGCGGATATGCCGACGCGGATCAAGTACAAGAAGTTGGTACGCTCGTAAGCTGTTGCTTGCGGTGGGATCGTGGTACGCGGGGGCTGGGAAGGTCGAGGGTGTCCGAGCCAGCCGGTGCACGTGGTGCGGCGACATCCGCTGCTCACGACGAGGCATCCCGGCGGTTCAAGGGGTCAGAGTCGTTGA
>NZ_JANPLK010000086.1 GCF_031426495.1 Gemmatimonas sp.
AAAGTGCACGTGGGCCGGTTCGCCGCGCTCACCCTCGGCGGACAATTGGACTATGCGTTACGCGTCGTCGACGCCCCGAACTACTGGACCGCCGACTCACTCTCCGCGGTGAGTGTATCGGCCAGCGGTGGCGTCGAATTCTTTCCGCACAGTCGCGTAGCGTTGTACGGCCGGTACACCATGGGACTCTCCGATTTGCGTAGCTCCGCAGCATCGGTCTCATCGTCCAAGATTCACCTGCAGAGTGTTCAGGCGGGGATCAAGCTTCGGCTGGCCGGGCGCCGGGTGTATGCCGATCGTGATGGCGATGGGCTGCTCGACAAAGTGGACAAGTGCCCGGCCGACGTCGGCCTCTCGAAGTATCAGGGCTGTCCGGTTCCCGATACCGACCGTGATGGTGTGCTCGACGAGGATGACGCCTGCCCGAAGGAAGCGGGCGTGGCGGCGCAGCGCGGCTGTGCGCCGCCTCCGGCGCCGCCCGTACTCGATCGCGATCTGGATGGCGTGCTGGATGCCAGTGATCGCTGTCCATCCACCGCGGGATCGACCAGTCTCGACGGCTGCCCCGACAGCGATCAGGATGGGTACGAGGATGCGACCGACAAGTGTCCCAACGCCGCCGGCACAGTGTCACCGCGTGGGTGCCCGCGTCTCAGTGCGTTTCGACCGACGGACGTCACGTTCGACGGCGTTACGGCGCGATTGACGGCGGCCGGTCGAGCGGAGCTGGACAAGGTCACGGCCTATCTCACCATGTATCCGAACGTGTCGGCAGAGTTCGTCGGGCACACGGACAACGTCGGATCGGTCGATGCAAGCATCGGGCTGTCGGTTCGCCGCGCCGAAGCCGCGCGCGACTTCGTCTCGATGCAGGGGATCTCGCTGGAGCGCCTGTCGATTCGTGGCGAAGGTGGACGTCGGCCCGCTACCAGCAATCGCACCGTTGAAGGACGCGCGCTGAATCAGCGCATCGAGGTCGTCCTTCGCTGACGTAGCACGTACCGGCGAACTGCGAGAACTTCCCGTTCTACACCACCCCTGCGCCACCGGCGGCAAGGGCACAACGCACGCCGTAGCCCTCACTCGTACGCCAGCGCCGCCGCCGTGGGGACGCGCATCGCCCGCATCGCCGGCCACGCGCACGCCGCCATCGACACGATGGTCACCAGCCCCAGCCAAATGATCACACCACTCGCGTCGGG
>NZ_JANPLK010000087.1 GCF_031426495.1 Gemmatimonas sp.
TTGAGCCCGCCCGCGATCCCGATCGGATCCTCCTGCGTGAACCGCGCGCTCACCGGATCGTAGTGCCGGTTGCGGCGGAAGAACGTGCCCGTCGCGTCCGCCTTGTCGGTCAGCAGGGTCCCTTGGAACGCCTGCACCCGATACGCCGGCCGGGCAAACGCGGCCCAGTACGCGGGCACCGACACCACCATCGTATCCGGCTTGGGCGTGGGCCCGCCGCTCAGCGCCACGCACACCAGCGCGCCGTCCCCGCAGGACACCCGGCTCAGGGCGCCCAGCCCATTCCAGTGCAGCGCCAGGCTCCGCGCCGCATGCGACACCAGCGTCCCCGCGCGGCGGCCCACGTGGCCGTAGCGCGGCCGCCCCGCCGGTTGGTCGAGCGCCACCCCCGGCACGTACACCACGCGCCCAAAGAACGGATTCGGATCTTCGCCATTGAGCAGCGGGAGCGCCGGCACGAACCGGTCGTTGTTCTGCACGCTGTCCGGCACCGACGTCGACTGCCCGGCGTAGCGGATCGGCACCTGGATCTCGGCCAGCTCCCGGTCCCCGTCCCACACCGTGCGCCGCCACGTGCTCACGTCGCACGCCACCGCCGTGGAGAAGAACAGCCCCACATCGCAGCGCCGGTCGGTCCGCACCCACACCCGCCGCCCGAACGCGTCGCAGCGATAGCGACAGTTCGCATGTTGGATCGAAAGGCGGCGCCCCACACGACACGGAATGATCGGGCTTCATCAATACGTGCTTGCAACGTCACCCTCATCGATGTGGCACAATCGACGGTCTTAACCACAAACTCGTGAGTCGATTCCCGTCGAGCGACGCAGCGACAGAACTTGCAAACTCAATAATCCTCACGGTCTCCAACAGGATTGGTCGATCGGTTGAACAAAGCCAACCGCTCGTTTCGTCATAGTAGGTCGACCACCGCTCCGATTCCGAAATGACGTAGCTCACTCCGGCGTCCAACGCGAAGGTAGGAACGCATCGAATACTCGCGGATTCGAATTCCACAGGTGACAGTTGCCGCCGAATCCAAGCCCCCGAAGGGAAATAGCCCCAAGGGTACATCAGCAGTCCAGAGGCTACCGCGACTTCGATCTGGAGTGTTCCGACGGACAGGCTCGCGCTCCCCCCAACTCCCGTCCGGGTAGAGACAGCGTTCAAGAAACTCGGCTCAAAATCAATAGAGTGTTCCGATTGCACATAGAGCAGTGCCCCTTGGATTGGAGGCAGGGAGGTGTCGATCTCGAAGAACATCACTATTTCTTGGACTTGAAGAGGAAGTGCACCACCTCGTTCTTGTTTAGATCTACAACGCGGCCAGGGTTTCGCAGCGCGTTGTTGCGTACGACGCGACAACGCGCCGTCCTTCGGCTGCTGGAAGCGATGCACAATTCGCGGCGCCGTGCGACGGCGCTCCGTGCGAGAAGCAGCGCTAAGTGAGTTGTGCCAGATTGGCTCACAACAGCAGCCCGCCAGCTTAGGATGACGTGATACGCTCTTCAAGCCACAGGCTGAAATCTCCTGCGATCTCTTCCGCTTCTTGATCTGACGACTCGTCATGATTCCAAAACACTACTGGTTTGTTCAGTCGCCATTCAGTGGTGTCGATGCAGAGGAGGTTGCCCAGTCCATCTGTACAGATTGGCAGAAGCTTCTTCGGAAGCGGTGGCACTGCCTCGGTCCGTTCACTCGTAGTGATATGTACGACGTCAAGGAATGGCGGGACGTCAGCTCCAAGTCCGAAGATCTCTAAGCCGCCCACACCGCCCCACCCGAATTGCTGCAGGAACTGCCGATACGACGCTGGAAAGGAGACTTCGAGAATCTCTTCAGCGGCCGAGATAGCGCAGTCTTCTGCACCGCCACCGAATGCGGCGCTCTCATCTTGTCGCATCTTCGCGATCAAGTGGTCTTCAAGCATCTCTCAATTCTCGTCATCAGGAGGGTGGTTGCGTCTATAGTTCTCACCAAGTCGGTGAGCGGACCTCGACAATATTTCTAGGTTGCTGATATCGTTAGTCCCGGTCTTGTTCAAAGGATCTTTGTGATGGAGTTCCAACGGGAACCCATCCGGTCCAATTGGGGCTTTTCCACCACGCATTCGTAATAGATCAGCTGCCGAGTACGCTCCGGAATTGGTGGCTGCTTCATTCAGCCAGAATTTCGTGCGCACTGCCCCGAACTCTGCTCTCAGCGTCAGAGAACTTCCTCCACGTGCCGTTCCACCAACGCCGAACGACAGCGCCATGCACATCGCATCACTCCTGCAGGCTGCAGTCCGCTGCTGCCCTGCGGCGCGTGCCGCTCCGATTGCTGTAGCAACATTCGACAGTGCGTTTGAAGCTCCGCCGACGAAGTCGGTCAGAATGCACTGCAGCGCGCCCAAACCCGTCGCCATCGGATTTGGACACAACCCAAACGGATCCCCAAAGTTCACCGGATCCCCGCCCGCAAACCCATACAGGTTGAGCCCGCCCGCGAGCCCGATCGGATCCTCCTGCGTGAACCGCGCGCTCACCGGATCGTAGT
>NZ_JANPLK010000088.1 GCF_031426495.1 Gemmatimonas sp.
CGTGGGGTCGGGCACACGCCTCGACCATGTGCAGGTCAATCGCGCGCTGGGCGATGGCCTGTCCATTGAGGGCGGCGCGTTGGATATCCGGCGCGTGCTTCTTACCGCGAATGGTGGCTATGGCTTGTCGTGGCGCGCCGGATGGCGTGGGCGCGCCCAGTTCGTCGTGGTGCAGCAAGACGCGACCACGCTTGCCGGCGGCATCAGTGGCAGTAACGCGGGAGTGAGCGGCGGCGGATTCACGAACCTGCCACGCTCGGTGCCCACCCTGTTCAATGTCACGGTGATCGCGCCGGCGTTGAGCACGCTGATCGGAGAACGACCGGCATTGCATCTCCGTCAAGGGACCGGCGGTGTGATTCGCAATCTGCTCGTGCACAGTTCTGCCCTTGTGCTGGATCTCGACGAGAACTCCACCTGTAGTCTATTCGGTGATGCGGATGGCGTGTCGATCGGGAATGTGGTGTTGGCGGCCAACACGCAATTGGGCAGTCCTGACACCGATCCATCGGTCTGCGAACCGTATTCGTCGCCCACGCTTGAAGCGCAGTGGCTGAACGATGCGACGACGGCCGCCGTCGTCGTGACCGACCCCGTGGCGCTGGCCACGCTGCTGCGCAATCCCACGAACCTGGCGATCCCCGATCTTCGTCCCGCGGCGAGCGGCGCAACGTCCACGAATCCGCTCGCGACACCGCCCAACGACGGGTTCTTCGAGGTCGCGGCATCCTATGCAGGCGCGGTGGCACCCGCCACCGCCGCCCGCAACAACGTACCGTGGTACGCGGGTTGGACCGTACCAGCGCCCACACCGTTGGCTCCGGGCGTCGTCTCTGGTGTGGTCGCGTCGGCGTCGCTTGGGGCGTTTACCAACATCGTGGTCAGCACGGCGTTTGGCCTGCGCGATACCACCGATGCAAGCGGCGCATTCTCCCTTGTGCTGCCGGCCGGTCAGCACGTGCTGTCTGTGTCCGGACTGCCGATCGGGTGCAGTGCGGCCCCGCTCACCGTCACGGCCCCTTCCGGCTCCGCATTCTCCGCCAACATCACGGCCGATTGTACCGTCGTGGCAGATATCGCCGTCGGTGCGTTGCACGCCTGCCTGATGACCGGTGACAATCGCCTGCAGTGCTGGGGGCAGAACAACTACGGCATGGTGGGTGATGGCACCACCGTGACGCCGCGTCTGTTCCCGGTGATCGCGGCCGGCAACGTGCCGTATGACCCGCTCACGTTGAGTACGGGACTCACCCACACGTGTGCGACGAGAGTCAGCACCACGCTCTGCTGGGGACTCAACGTATTCGGCGTGCTGGGACTCGGCACGACCGGGGCGTTCACGGCGTCGCCGGTGTCGGTGGGCTCCTTCTCCACGCCGGTCTTCTCGCGCGTGGCCGCGGGCGGTTACCACGCGTGCGGACTGACGCCTGCGGGCGAGGCTTGGTGCTGGGGCTGGAATGCGGAGGGGCAGGTCGGCGCGAACTCCGCGGCGTTCAGCATCGCGACGCCGACGGCGGTGACAGCGGGCGCGACGCGCTTCGCCACGCTCGCTCTCGGCGAATCGCACTCCTGCGGCCTGACCACCGCGGGCGCCGCCTGGTGTTGGGGCGGCAACGGTCGTGGTGAGTCGGGGCGCGACACGGCGGGCGCGGATCTCAAGAGTCTCGCGCCGGTGCTCGTGTCGACATCGCTCGCTTTTACGTCGATCGACGCGGGTACGCTCCACACGTGCGCGTTGACCGCTGATGGAACGGCATACTGCTGGGGATCGCGGGAATTCGGCCAGCTCGGTGACGGCAACAGCACCGGCATCGGCAGCGCGCCAGTCCCCGTCCACACCAGTGAGAAGTTCACGCAGCTTGCGGTCGGCGGATTCACGACGTGTGGCGTGACGACGACGCGTCGTGTGCTGTGTTGGGGTGCTGGTGCGGCCGGCGCGCTTGGCAACGGCAGCACAACCGCGGTGCAAACGACACCAGTCGCCACGAGTCCCGTGCTCGACGCACGTCGCGTGGCTGCGAGTCTCGCCGATGCTGCCGCGACGACCGTCTGCGCTATCGCCACGAACGATGCGGTGTTCTGCTG
>NZ_JANPLK010000089.1 GCF_031426495.1 Gemmatimonas sp.
CGCCTCCTACTTGCGCCGCAACGGCAGCGGCGGGGGATGGGGGGTGGGCCAGACCCCCCCCCCCCAGCGGGTCGATTGTACCCCCCCCGACAGCGGGCAGAACAACCTGGGGGGGGTATTGTTGTTTAGACCCGCCCGGGGGGCTCCGTGGGCTCCCCCCCCCCCCCCCCCCCCCGCCTGCGGATCCTTGGAACCGCCGCTCACTGCGGCGATCACTCCGTGGGCGGCTTCTTGGTGTTCAGACCCGCCGGGGCGCTCGTCGGACCGCCAAGAGGCGACTTCGCGGTGGCGGGCTTGGCAGCACCCGGCGCGGCACGCGGCGCCGCGAGGCGCAGCTTCGACACGACGCGATCAGTGATGTCCAGATTCTTGTCGGCCGACACGATCAGCGAACCCGCCGCCACGTCGAAGATGAAGGCGAAACCGCCCTCGGCACGGATGTCATCGAGCACCTTGCGCACGTTGTCCATGATCGGCTGCATGAGTTCGGCCTCACGCGCCTGCGCCTGTTCCTGCATCTTCTGCACGCGATCCTGATACTCCGCCTGCTTCTCACGAAGCGTCTTGAGGCGAGCCTCCTTCGCGGCCGGCGACAGCGACACTTCTTCCTTCGCATACGCTTCCTGCAGCGTATTCAGCGAATCGGACAGCTTCTGCACCGCCGCGCGCATGGACGTCATGTCCTTGTCGAACTGCGCCTCGGCTTCAGTACGGCCCGGGGCGGACTGCAGAATGGCCGCAGAGTTCACGTAGGCGAACTTTTGTCCCTGCGCCGAAGCCAGGGCGGGTACACCGAGCACCAAGGCGCAAGCGCCAACGAACGAGGAAAGACGCATAAGGATGTCCTGAGTTTAGAAGAGCTGACCGAGTCGGAAATGGAACTGCCACTTAGGATCGGGCCGAATGCGTCCGGTCACCAGATCCACGGTGGTGCGATCAAAGCCATACGCCATGTCCAATCCAAGCGGTCCCAGCGGCGTAACGGTAGATACCCCGAATCCGGCGGAACGGAAGAGCCGGGTCGGATTGATCTGCCGCGCCGACGACCAGTTGTTGCCGGCGTCGGTAAAGGCGTTGAGATAGAACATCTGGTTGAACCGTACGCCGATCTCACCGGTGAGCGTCATGAACGCGTTACCGAACGACGCCGGATCGGAGCGGTACTGGTCCGTATTCGGGTTGAACCCGACCGGGGTAATCGAGAACTCCGGGTAGCCACGCAACTGCTGGCCGAACATCACACCGCCGACCGCGAACTGCTGCTGGAAGAAGAACGGACCCGAGTTGCCGAACAGGCTGCCGGCGCGCGCCGTGAGCCCCATCGTAAACTTGATAGGCTGCGAACCCGGGTTCGTTCCACCGAGCTGCCCCAGCTGCGTGTACGCGCGCATTTCCGTGGTCAGGCGCTGGAAGTTCACCGTGCCGCCCAATGGACCGCCGCTGAAGTCTGCGGTGACCGTCCGCATGGACCCGCCCGTCGCAAAGGGCAGATCGATCCGGGTGTCGTACGTGTACTCGAGCCCGAGGTTAGAACGGAAGCAGTTCCTGGTGCACGTGTTCTGGATCGTGCCCGAGGTGAACGTGGCCGATTCTCCATTGTACGACACGGCCATCGTCGAGAAGTACGACCACGGCACCGGCAGGCCGAATCGCAGCTGCGAACCGGTGCGGATGTTCTGGCCCAGGTTGCCGACAATGAAGCGGGACTGCGTACGATAGGCGCTGATCGCACCCGACACTCGGGAGCCGCGCAGTGCAGGATCGGTATACGTGGCCGTGAAGTCGTTGAAGAAGCGGCCGTACTGCCAATTCAGTTTGCCCTGCTTGCACAGGCCGAACAGGTTGGGCTGCTCGAGACCGATGAAGCCACCAAAGCCCACGCCGCCCTGCCCCATCGACGCACCGAAGTTGATCGAACCGGTGCGCTTCTCCTTCACACGGAACACGATGTCGACGTCGCCCTGATCATTCACAGGACGGTAGTCCGGGAACGGCATCGGCGACTCGAAGAAGTTCATGTTGCCGATGCTCTGATAGCTACGGATCAACGCGGCCTGATTGAACACGCCACCGGGCACGAGGAAGATCTGTCGGCGAATGCAGTCGTCGGCTGTGAAGTCGTTGCCGAGAATCTCGATGCGATTCACGATCGCCGGATTCTTCTCGTCGATTTCCCAGCGCAAGTTCACCGTCGGAATCGAGTCCGGTCCCTCGAGCTTGCGCTCGAGGACGGGATTGATGCGCGCGTACAGATAGCCGTTGTTGCGGTACTCGGCGTTCACTTTCTCGATCGCGTCATCCCACTTGTGCTGATCGAAAATGCCTTCGGGGGCGGCGGCCTCGCGCTTGATCAAGCCCTTCACGCGCTGCGTCAGCGTGGGGTCGTTGCCTTCGAACGGATAGAACTTCTTGAGGTCTTCGGTCGGGAAGCGCCGGTTGCCCGCCACTTCGAAGGTGCCGATGCGATAGCGCGGCCCTTCCTCGATCCCGATCTGCACCAGCCCCTTTCCCTTCTCGCGATCGACGATCAGCGTGTCTTTCGCAATGCGCATGTCAACGTGGCCCAGGCGCGAGAACAGCGCCGGGATACGCTCACCGAGGTCCCCGACGTACTTGTCTTCGTCGAACTCGCCCTTGCGGAACCACCAGAACCCCTCGGGCTTGGTTTTCATCGCCGATACAACCTGCTTTTCCTTCACCGACGTATTGCCTACGATGTCGATGCCGGCGATCGCTAAGCGACGACCCTCATCCACCGTGTAGGTGATGCCAATGCGATCGTCGTCCATCTTCACGGAGTCGATCGTCACGCGCGCGAGGTAGTATCCAGACGCCTCGTACGTGGAGTCGATACGCGCTCGCGCCTTGGCGAGCATCATCGGGTCGATAGGGCGGCCAACCAACAGGTCGATCTTGTCACGCACCGACCGCTCAGAGACGTTTTTCGGGCCCACGACCTTGATTTCGCCAAGGATCGCACGCTCCCGTACCTGAATGACGGTCAGCACCTTTTCCGGCACGCTCTCGAGATCGCAGAGCAGCTGGATATCGTCGAAGAGGTTCAGCGCGTACAGCCCCTTCATGGAGCGCTGAATCGACGGGAAGTTGAGTGGCGTCCCGGGCGTCAGGCCCACCTCGCTACGGATGCGCGCATCGGGCGTTCGCGTGTTGCCACGGATCGCGATGGAGTCGGGGGACGCACAGCGCCCCGTCACGTCTTGGCCGGTCGCCGCACGAGGGGCAACCGCAGACGCACACAGGGCGATACCGGCCAACACCAACCGGGCCGTTCTTTGGGGGACGCTCTTCAGCATAGCCTTTGAATATACACCGAAACGGCAAGCGGCCGGACCCCTAGGGTCCGGCCGCCGCTGATCCTGTCTTACGCCTGGGGCGTAGGGGACAGGACGCGGAACTCCAGTTTCTCCTTCTCCGTGGTCGAGACCGCGACTTCGATCTCGTCCCCCTTGGAGAATTCGCCCAGGAGGATCTTCTCGGAAAGCGGATCCTCGATGTACCGCTGAATCGCCCGCTTGAGCGGACGAGCGCCGTAGTGCTCGTCGTGCCCGTGGTCAACCAGGAACTCGGTCGCCGCGTCGGTCAGCTTGATCGTGATCTCCTCCTCGGCCAAACGCTTCTGCACGTCGGCGAATAGGATCGACACGATCTTCGAGATGTGCTCCTTCCCGAGCGGGTGGAACACGATCACGTCGTCGAGACGATTGAGGAATTCAGGGTTGAACACGCGCCCCATTTCCTCCTTCACCTTCTCCGAAATACGCTCGAAATCCCCTCGCGCATCGTTACCGGCGAAGCCCAGCGACTTGCCCCGCGTGATGTCCTTCGCGCCCACGTTCGACGTCATGATGACGACGGTGTTCTTGAAGTCGATCACCCGGCCGTAATTGTCGGTGAGGTGACCCTCATCGAGCACCTGCAACAGAATGTTGAACACGTCAGGGTGTGCCTTCTCGATTTCGTCCAGCAGGACGACCGAATATGGCTTGCGGCGCACGGCCTTCGTGAGCGTGCCGGAGTCTTCGTAGCCCACGTACCCCGGCGGCGCACCGATGAGCCGCGACACGGAGAACTTCTCCATGTACTCGCTCATGTCGACACGGATCAGGGCCGACGTATCGGCGAACAGGAACTTGGCCAGCGACCGCGCCAGCTCGGTCTTGCCGACGCCCGTAGGCCCCGAGAAGATGAACGAACCGATCGGACGACGCGGATCCTTCAGGCCGGCGCGGCTGCGGCGAATGGAGCGGGCAAGCGCCTTGATCGCCTCGTCCTGACCGACCACTGACTGGTGCAGCTCGTCTTCCATACGGAGCAGACGCGCCGTCTCCGCTTCCTGAAGGCGCGTGACGGGAATGCCCGTCCAGCGGCTCACGATGAACGCGATCTCTTCCTCGCCAAGCGTGGGGCGGTGCGACTGACGCCGCTGCTCCCAGTCTTCCTGCTTGCGACGGATCTGCGCCTGCAGATCGCGCTCGTTATCCCGCAACGAGGCCGCTCGCTCGAAATTCTGATCGCGAACCGCTGCTTCCTTTTCGTTGTTGATCGCTTCCAGCTGTTCCTTGAGCTCCGCGACCTCGGCCGGCGGCACCTGCGCCGCCAGACGTGCGCGTGCCCCAGCCTCGTCGATCACGTCGATCGCCTTATCCGGCAGGAAACGGTCGGTGATGTAGCGTTCCGACAACTTGGCCGCGGCGAGCAACGTCTCGTCGGGGATGTTCACGCGGTGGTGGTCCTCGTACTTCTTGCGGAGCCCCTGCAGAATCTGCACGGTCTCATCGATCGAGGGCGGCTCGACCACGACCGTCTGGAATCGACGCTCGAGGGCTCCGTCCTTCTCGATGTACTTGCGATACTCGTTGAGCGTGGATGCACCGACGCACTGCAGTTCGCCGCGCGCGAGCGCCGGCTTCAGCATGTTGCTGGCGTCGATCGCGCCTTCGGCCGCACCGGCACCAACGAGCGTGTGCAACTCGTCGATGAACAGAATGACCTGCTTGTTCTGCGCGATCTCGTTCATGACCGCCTTGAGGCGCTCCTCGAACTGGCCACGGTATTTCGTGCCGGCAATGACCGCCGCCATGTCGAGCGACAGCACGCGGTTGTCGCGGAGCGAATCCGGGCAGTCGCCGTTGGCGATGAGCTGCGCGAGTCCTTCCACGATGGCCGTCTTGCCCACACCGGGCTCGCCGATCAGCACCGGGTTGTTCTTCTTCCGGCGCGTGAGCACTTCCATCACGCGCTCGATTTCCTTCGCCCGTCCGATCGTGGGATCGAGCTGCCCTTCCGCAGCAAGCTGCGTGAGGTCTCGGCAGAAATGATCGAGGGCCGGCGTCTTCGACTTCTTGTCGCCCTTGGCCGGTGCCGCCGACGGTGGAACGCTGCCGGCCTTCTCGGCCTGCGGCGCCGCTCCGCCCTGCGGCATTTCCGTACCCAGCAAACGCAGCGTTTCCGCGCGCGCCGCTTCGAGATTGACGCCCGCGTCGGTCAACACCTGCGCGGCGATCCCCTTCTCTTCACGAAGGAGGCCGAGCAACAGGTGTTCGGTGCCGACGTAGCTGTGATTGAGATCGCGGGCTTCCGCCATCGCGAGCTCGAGCACTTTCTTGGCGCGCGAGGTATACGGCAAATCAGGTCCGGTGGCCTGTGCCGCTTTCCCCTTCTTGACGGTGTCCTCGATCTTCTGGGTAACGTCGTCGAGATCCACGTTGAGGTTTTGCAGCACCGCCGCCGCAACGCCCTCACCCTCGCGGATCAGGCCGAGCAGGATATGCTCAGTGCCCACATACTCGTGATGCAGACGTGCCGCTTCCTCGCGTGCCATCGCGAGAACTTTCCGCACCCGCTCGGTGAAGTTGTAGCCGTTCATCGTCCCCTCAGGGTCGTAGGGAAGCGGATCATTCGACGCCGCCGCCTTCGCTCACCAATACCTGACGCACGTATTTGGCGCGCGCCAGATTGGTCTCGCTTTCCGTCAACGTACGTTGCTCCAAGTGAGCAAGATGCGCCGACTGGGCAAAGATCAGGAGCTTGTTGAGTGTGTATACACTGAGCCCAGTGATCAGTTTCAGGCCAACCGCCAGACGTACTCCACTCAGGTAGTTCATGGCTTCGTCGAAGGTGAGACTGCGGGCGTACCGCAGCGTCCCATAGGCGCGCCACAACTTGTCCTCGATAATATAGCCCGCGTCACGGACGAGGACACGACGCGCTTCCTCCTCGCGTTCGATCACATGGCGCACGACGCGGACCAACAGGTCCTGCAACTCTTCTTCCGACCGCCCAAGTGTGGTTTGGTTCGACAGCTGGAAGAAATTCCCGACCACCTCACTGCCTTCCCCGTACAAGCCGCGATAGGTGAGCCCCATCTGCTGCAGCCCGGACAGCACCTTCCCGATCTCCTTGGTCAACACCAGGCCGGGAAGGTGAATAAGGACTGAGGCCCGCAGACCCGTTCCCGCGTTCGTCGGGCAGGCCGTCAGGAAGCCGAACTCCCGATGAAACGCAAACGGCACCTGCGAGCCGAGTTCGCGATCCAACTGATGCACCGACTCGAAGGCCTGCGGCACGGCAAAACCGGACCGCAGCGACTGCAGCCGAAGGTGGTCTTCCTCGTTCACCAGGAGGCCGACCGATTCGCCAAGGAATACGGCGGCGCCGGTCCGGATCGGATGCTGCGGATCGAGTCCCGCGAGTTCCTTGCTGACCAGATGGCGCTCATGCAGCAGCTGCCGGTCGACCGTGGCCAGCTCATCGAGGCGCACCAAAAGGCTCCCACTCAACGATGGAACGGCACCGAGGGCATCGCGGACCTGTGCCAGCATCCGCAGCCGCTCACCGTCGCGGGCGCGACCCGTGAACGCATAGCCCGACACGTTGCGCGCCAGCCGCATCCGGGTCGAGATCACGACATCCGCATTGGGGCCGGATGCGTCCAGCCATCGCACCCCGCCGTCGGGCAGGAGCGACAGATCCAGAGCCGGCCGTGGGGACGTCATTCGATCACCTTGATGCGGTCGCGCAGCTCGGCTGCCAGTTCAAACTGCTCGGTGTCGACCGCTCGTTGCAGGCGATCGCGCAAATCATGGATCGAGTCGGGCTTGGGCGTTGCGACGTGGGTGACGGGCGCGTCGTAGCGCTGCCCCACGTGCCGCGAGCTACCATGCAGGCGACGCAGCAGTTCGCGCAGGCTCTTTTCCATCGCATCGTAGCAGTGCGGGCAGCCCAGACGTCCCGTCGCGCGGAAATCACGCGCGGTGGCCCCGCAGAACGAGCAGGCGGCGGCGTCCTCACTCGTGGTGGCCGCCTGCTGCTGAACGGCCTGCAGAATGTCACCGAGCGGGTGCTGGGCGACGGCGACCGTGGTCTCCACTCCCTTCTCCGCGGCGCACTTCTCGCAGAGATGGAGCTGCGTGACCGCGTTGTCCACGATGCGCGTCAAATTCACGACGGCATCGCGCTCTTTGCAGTTATCGCAGATCATCAGCCCTCCGTCCCCAGACCGTTCGTCACGACCAACCGTCCTCCTTCCAACAATAGCGCCCGATCGGCTCGGGCAGCCAGCGACTGATTGTGGGTCACGACGACCAGACCCAACGAGAGATCACGAGCGAGCTCCGAGAACAAATCGTGAAGTCGCTCGGCGTTGTGCAGATCCAGATTGCCGCTGGGCTCGTCGGCCAGGAGCAGCGCCGGCTCGGCCGCCAGCGCACGCGCCACGGCCGTTCGCTGCTGCTCGCCACCCGACATGGCCCCGGGGCGATGATGACGGCGCGCCGACAGTCCGACCCGCTCCAGCAGATGCTCGGCCCGCTGCTGCGCGATGCGATCGGACACACCGGCAATCCGCAGCGGCATCATCACGTTCTCCAACGCCGAGAACTCGCGGAGGAGATGATGAAATTGAAACACGAACCCGACCGCACGGTTCCTGAGCCTGGCGACGGCCTCGTCATCGAGGCCACCGACACTGTGGCCAGCAAGTTCGATGCGACCCGCCGACGGCCGCTCGAGCGCACCGAGCACGTGCAACAACGTGCTCTTGCCCGCCCCACTAGCGCCGACCACGGCCACCATCTCCCCGCGCTTCACCGTGATCGAGACCTCGTCGAGAATCCGGATGACACCACCGTCACCACCAAGAAATTCCTTGACGAGCCCCACCGCATGCACGACCGGCGGCTCACCCGACGCCACGCCTTCACCGGCGGCGCTGTCCGCCGTGATCGACTCACTCATGGCGGATCGCATCGACCGGGTAGAGCCGCGCGGCCTGAGCAGCAGGATACAACGTGGCCAGCGCCGTGATCACGAGGCTGGACACGATGATGAGCAGGACGTCGGGAATCTGAAGAGCGACTGGCAGGTGATCGATGAAATACACCGACGGGTCGAGGGAAATCAGCTGGTACTTTTCAAGCAGCAGCGACAGGAAGAGTCCGATCGCGACGCCACCTCCCGTGCCAACTGCTCCTACAACGATTCCCTGGTACAGAAAGATCCGACGGATCGACTTGGCCGGCATACCCATGGCCCGGAGAATGCCGATCTCACGCGTCTTGTCGGACACGACCATCGTGAGCGTGCTGACGATGTTGAACGCGGCAACGACCACGATGAGTAACAGGATGACACCCATGCCGAGCCGCTCGAGCTTGAGCGCCTGGAACAGCGAGCGGTTCTGCTCTTGCCAGTCGATCGCGCGCACGGGCGCCTTGAGGTTCGCCCGAAGCGAATCCGCCACCGCCGGCGCCTGCCAGCGATCGACCGCCCGCACCTCGATGCCGGTGACATCGTCGCCGAGTCCGGCGAACCGCTGCGCGGCCGCCAGCTCGAGGTACAGGTACGCGTTGTCGTACTCGTACATGCCCGTTTCGAAGACGCCCGAAACGACCGCGCTGTCGAGCCGAGGAATGATCGCGCCGGTGGATGCGTTCATGTCGAGCCCCGCCGCCCCGACCAGGACGATCGTATCGCCCGGAAACGCATTCAGTTTCGACGCCAAGAGCTTGCCCAGCACCGCGCCGGGCAGTGACACGCTGTCGCGCGCGAACCGGAAGTCACCGAGGATCGCATGCGAGCGAATCGTCGTGACGTCAGCTCCCGCAATCCCATCGGCCTGAATGCCCATCACCTGCGTGCCGGTCATGTAGCCGGACAGATTCCGGACCATCCCCTGCGTGCTGACAAATGGCGCAGCCCGCACGACACCAGGCGTCTCCGCGACGGCCTCGCGCGTTGCTCGCCAGTTCGTCATGCGCATGCCATCGCCGTACGGCAACACGTGCACGTCCGGACTGCCCACGAGAATCTTCTCACGAAGATCGCGTTGCAGTCCGTTCATCACGCCCATGATGACGATCAGCGCACTGACGCCGACCAGCACACCGCCGATGGCGATGACGCTGATCAGCGACAGTAGGCGCGACCCGCGGCGACTGCGCAGGTAGCGCCACGCGATCGACAACTCGAGGCCAGTCACGAAATGATTACTCGGGGCGCATGGTGGGGAACAGGATCACGTCGCGGATGTTCTGCGTGTCGGTGAGATACATGAACAGGCGATCGATCCCGATTCCCACTCCGCCAGTCGGCGGCATGCCGTACTCCATCGCGCGCAGATAATCGTCATCGACACCAGACGCCTCGTCATCACCGGCGTCGCGCAAGCGCGCCTGGGCCTCGAAGCGTTCGCGCTGATCGATTGGATCGTTCAGCTCGGAGAATGCGTTCGCCAGCTCCTTGCCGCGCGCAAACAGCTCGAAGCGCTCGGTCAGACCAGCCGGCCCGCCGCGCTTGGGCTTGGCCAACGGTGAGAGCTCGATCGGGTAGTCGACGACGAACGTGGGGGTGTCGATCTTTGACTCCACCAGCTCTTGGAACATCTCGTCGAGTACTTTCGGCCGGCTGAGCGTCGCCACCTTCTGCACGCCGATACGCTCGGCGGCCTGGCGAAGCGTGGCGTCGTCGGCCGCCATCACATCGACGCCGGCCGCTTTCGACAGCGAGGGCACCCATTCGATGCGCGGGAACGGCGTGATCAGCACCGGCACTTTCTCGCCCACGATCGGGATCGCGCGGATCGCATCGGCGGCGGAGACCATGAGCGTTTCCACCCGCTCCATCATCGTGGTGTAATCGGCGAACGCTTCGTAGAACTCGAGCATCGTGAACTCCGGATTGTGCGTCCGGTCGATGCCCTCGTTGCGGAAATCGTGCCCGATCTCGTACACGCGCTCGAAGCCACCCACGATCAAGCGCTTCAGATACAGCTCATCCGCGATGCGCAGATAGAGCGGCATGTCGAGCGTGTTGTGGTGCGTGATGAACGGACGCGCCGAGGCGCCACCGTACAACGGCTGCAGTACGGGTGTCTCCACCTCGAGATAATTCAACCCGTCGAGATGCGCGCGAACGCTACGCGTCAGCACCGAGCGCGCACGGAACAGCGCGCGCACCTCGGGATGCACCGCGAGGTCGGCGTACCGTTGCCGCGCCCGCTGTTCGGTATCGGAGAACCCAGAGTAGCGCACCAGCTGCCCATCGACCATCTGCTCCTTGCCGAACGGCAGCGGCCGCAGCGACTTCGAGAGCAGCGTGGCCTCCTTCACCTTCACGGTGGCTTCGCCGGTCTTCGTGCGCATCATCGAGCCGCGTACCCCGACCCAGTCGCCGAGGTCCCAGGCGTTGAGCTGCGCCCACGCCGCTTCACCGATCTCGTCGCGACGGAAGTACAGCTGCACGCGACCGTCCATGTCGGCCAGGTGCGCGAACGCCGTCTTACCCTGGCTGCGCCACGACGTGAGTCGACCGGCCACGGTGACCTCGGGGCCCTCGTCCGATGTGCCGAGGGCGGCCACCGCCTCGGTGGCCGTATGCGAGCGGTCGAACGAATACGCGAACGGTTCGGTGCCGGCCGCGCGCAACGCATCGAGCTTGTCGCGCCGCGCCTTCATCAGGAAATTCAGATCGTCGCTCACAGCGGACGCCCCTCCGCCTTCTCTTCGCTCTCCTGCTTCAAGTAGGCCTGGATGAACGGATCGATCCCGCCGTCCATGACCCTCTGGACATCGGCGATCTTGAGCTCGGTGCGGTGATCGTTGACCATCGTGTACGGTTGGAAGACGTAGCTGCGGATCTGGCTGCCGAACGACACATCCTGCTTGTCGGCATCGAGGAGGGCCTTGGCGGCGGCGAGCTTGTCCGACTCACGCTGATACAGCTTGTTCTTGAGCTGCTTCATCGCGGTCGCCTTGTTCTTGAACTGCGAGCGCTCGGCCTGCGATGCGCACACCAGTCCAGTGGGCATGTGCGTGATGCGCACCGCAGACGACGTCTTGTTGACGTGCTGTCCACCGGCACCCGACGCGCGATACACATCGATGCGCAGATCTTCGTCGCGTATTTCGATGTTGATCTCTTCGTTCACGACGGGATAGACGAAGACCGAGGCGAAGCTCGTATGACGCCGCGCCTGCGAATCGAAGGGAGAGATGCGGACGAGGCGATGCACGCCAGATTCCGGACGCAGGAAGCCATAGGCATACTGCCCCTTGATCTCGATCACGGCGCCCTTGATACCGGCCTCTTCGCCTTCGCTGAGATCAAGCATCTCGAGTTCGAAGCCTTTGCGCTCGGCCCAGCGCGTGTACATGCGCATGATCATCTCCGCCCAGTCCTGCGCCTCGGTCCCGCCGGCGCCAGCGCTGATCTCGATCTGCGCATCGCGGAAGTCATCGCGTCCGCGCAGCAGCGACTTGAGTTCGAACGCGTCGAGTTCCTCGACAATGCGCTCGGTCTCCGCGTCGAGGTCCTTGGACATCGCAGCGTCCGGCTCGAGGGCGAGCAGTTCGTCGATCTCGCGCGCCGATTCGATACGGGCGCTCAGCGAATCAATCGGCTCAATCCAACCCTTGAGCACCTTGACCTGCTGCACGATGTCCCGCGCGTGCTCCTGATCGTTCCAGAAGGCGCCGTCGGACATCTCATTCTCATAGGCGTTCAGCGTCGAGCGCTTGGCGTCGACGTCAAAGATACCTCCGCATGTCCACGAGCCGCTCTTCCGACCGTGTCAAGACCTTCAGCCGCTCTCCGTCCTGCATGCCGTGCCTCCAGATACGACGCGGGCCGCCCTCCGCGCGGGAGAGCGGCCCGTAGTGTCACCAGCTGTTACCAGCATTCGCGTGACATGGAAGGTACCCGGAGACGGCACTGGCTTCCAGCGGCAGTATCAGAACAGGCGGCGGCCGCCCGCGAGAATCTCATTGAGCGCTTCCTGGAAGTACGGCGAATGCTCGGCGACGTCCCGGCCGACCTGCTCCAGGTATTCCTCATAGCTCTTTTTGATCTCTTCGCGAAAGAGCTGACGCAACGTCCCGTGTCGGAGGCCCTCGTCACGCTTCTGCGGATGATACGCCACCAGATCGGACACGAGTGCCCGGGCAAGGCGACGCGCGCGTTGCGCCGGATCTGCGCGCAAAAACGGATTGATCGGACGCTTCCCCGCCGCCGGCGTCGCGGCGGCCGACGACGACAGCGGGGTCAACGTCGTCGCCGGTGAAGCGGTCGATGTCGTGGCCATCGACGCGCCGACGGGCTCGTACGCCGCGGGCACCGCAGCGAGAGCCGGCGGTGTCATGACACTGGCCGTCGGGGGCAACGCGGCAGCCGCCGGTACCGCGGACATCGGCGTCGCGCGCGCATGACCGGATCCGAACGGGGCTACGGCCGCGGTGGACGACGCGGGCGTCACCGAGACCGGCAACGTCCCTCCACCGATGGCAATCACGCCACCACACACGGAGCAGCGCGCGCGCACGCCCGTGGCGGGGACCTTCGCCGGATCCACGCGAAAGACCGACTTGCAGTCCGGACACGACACCGTCATCAGACGCCCCCTACACTGCGAATGCTCTGACGCTCGCGCAGCGCATCGATTGACGCACCGGCCGATATCGGAGCGACCGTTTCATCCCGTCGACGATCCACAGCCCAGACAGAGCCCGACAGTGTCTTCGCGTAACTCTTCATTTCCGTCGCCAACTCGCTGACCTCGATGCCCCGTGTGAAATGCCGGCGCTGATTGGTGACGACGCCAACCGAGAGCGTCATCAGCGGAACCCGATGTAACTGGCCGCGCCGATCCTTGCCGAAGAAATATCCCACACGACGGTCCTGCTCGGAATACTGCCACGGAATGAGTTCGTCAAAAACCCGGATCACTTCATCGCACACCCGGGGGACGGCCGCAAGCGGAATGGTGTACAGGAAGTCGTCCCCCCCAATGTGACCGACGAAGCCCTCCTCGACGCAGAGGCCCTTCACGACGTCGTGGAGAATGCGCGCCAGCAGTCGGATCACCTGATCGCCGTGGTGATAGCCGTAGCGGTCATTGAATTCTTTGAAGTGGTCCAGGTCGGCGTAGCAGGCCGCGAACTTCTCCCCGGACGCCACACGGCGGCTTAACTCCGCCTCGATTTCCCGCGTGCCAGGCAGCCGGGTGGACGGATGCACGTCGGTGTCGCGATCGCTGCGTCGCAGCATGGCTGAGAGTCGCGCCGTCGCCTCCTGATCGCTGACGTCGGCGCGGAGCACCTCGTCCGCATCGGCGTCGAACGCCTCGGCGAAGCGTTCCGCCGAGACGATCACGAGTACCGGGACGATCGCGGTGTAGGCATCGCGCTTGAGGCGACGGCACGTGCCGACCGCGAGCGCCTCCCAGTCGGCATCGCCACGGGCGTCGATCAGGATAAGTCTGGGGCGTGACTTCATCGCCTGAGGGCAGACGCCCGCGGCATCGGCGGTCTGCTGCCGAGGAATGCCCGCCGACGCCCACCACGCGGTCAACCACGACGGTTCATCCTGACCGATGGTCAGGTGAACCGCGACGTGCTCGTTGAAGCCGGGTGTGGTCATCGTCGAAGCGTGGATCAGGAGTGAGGGTGGGCGGAAGCCCCTCGGAGCGAGCCGAAGTGTGAAACCTCGCTCAACGTAGGACGATCACCATATCCCGTTCGCCACGATGTGTCGGCGGTCACACGCACTGTCACAAAATGAAGATGCCGGCGCCCCGTGCTCCAGAATCGCGTGCTAACGCACGCTGGGGACGAGACGAATCGCCGTACGCACCTGATGCTTCCCGTTCCGCGGGTCCCCCACCGGTTCGACCACGGTGTGGATGCTCTCCATGTTCAGGCCAACCACGCCGGCTCCGCCAAAGCGGCGAACTCGCACGCTGACGTATGCGTCAATCAGGCTGACCAAGTGATTGGCACCGATCAATCCCACGAAATTCACGGCCCGCTGCCCGCTCCGATTGGCACTGGCGATAGTTTGGGCGTACACGTCACGCTGGAGCTGCGCATCCCGCCAACTCCACTGATACGCCGCGGGCACTGCCCGAGACTGGTAAAACGCCATCGCTCGCTGGTACTCCGCACTGCCGACGGCGGGGGCCACGTCTGGATTGAGCCAGTACGTCTCTCGCGCCAGCAACCAACGCGCACCGTTGTACGTCGTCTCGTCGGTCTCGGGATCGACGGCGCCGCCGGGAATGCGATCGAAGGCCCCGCTCTCGAGGAACTTCTCCATCGACTCGTAATAGTCCCAGTTCCCGCGCGGTCGCTCACCGCCGAACGGCTGTCTGGCCACGTCGAAGGCCAACGCGCGATAGGCGTCGCGATCCCGATTGGCGTCACGGCGGGCGCGCACCTGCTGCAGGATGAGGTAGCCTTCGGCCACCAGGTAGCCGACGCTCCGCTGCTGTCCCATGGCGAACTGGCCGGCACCGGGCACGACGCCGGAGAGGACGGGCGCCCACCACGGTGCCCGTCCTCCCGAGGTCGAGCGCCACACATGATCGACGCCGGGCCGCGATTCATCGCCGGTGCGGTCACTGGAGGGCACAGCGGTCGTCGCCGTCGCGGCCGGCCCCGTCGCGGTACGCAGTGCCACCGGCACGCCCCCCTGAGCCGCCACCATCGAGGCTGACATCAGCACGCACAGGCCAGTGGCCGCCGTGACAAGCCGCCGTCGCATCAGAAGCGAGCCCGCAGGGAGATGTACGTGGGCGGCTCACCGAGCTGCGCTGACGCAGCGTCGAATCGCCGAGCCAGATCAAGCGCGAAGCCGCCCCGCTGAAAGCCGAAGCCGATGGACGGCCCCTTCGCGTCGCCAGGCTGCAGTTTGTAGCCTCCGCGCAGGAAGGCGACATCCCGATACCCCAGAATCACGCCTACGCCGCCTGCGGCGCCATTCAAGGCCGCGGCGCTCTGCACATCCAACGTGACGTCGAGCGAAGCCCCGGCCTCCGCGAGCGACGACACCGGCAGCCGCGCCTTGCCGCCGACCTGGATGATGCGCGGGAGCGGATCCGCCTGCTCGGCGTCCTTCACCTGCAACGCGGGGCCGAGATTGCGCACCGACGCGCCGATGGTGATCGGGAGCGATGTGGGCAGCACATACTGTGCGCCGAGATCCAGCGCACTCGTGGAGCCCGAGATGACGGGCACGTTGCCACAAATGCCGGTACACTGGAATCGCAGCATGATGAACTTGTACGTCACGCCGGCACTCAATCGCTTGCCGACGGGAGTCGCGTACGAGAGCGCGAGTTGGTAGTTCCGGTTCGTGATAGTGCCGATCTCGGTACCGTTGACCGGGTCGGTGGCCGCCTGGTCACCGTAGTTCACCAAATACGCCGCCGCCGCCAACGTCCCCAAGATGCGCGAAGGGATCGCGAACGTGAGCATGTCGCTAGTCGCGATCAGCGTCTGCGAATGGTGCACGGCCAATTCCCTCTTGCCGATGCGCGCCAGGGCGGCGGCATTCCACCACATTGCTTCCGTTCCCAGCGTGGAATCGGCGACGACGGCTTCACCCTGGGCGACCGCGTGTGCTCCGAACGGGACGAGCAGAAAGAGTCCACCATTCTGCGCATGCGCGTACGACGCCGTGCTCACGCTCACCCCGAGCACGGCCATCGCGCGAACGCAACGCTCAAGCCACGGCCGCCCGCGTCTCACGTCTTTTCGTTCGGGTCGCCGTATCCCAACCGCAACACGGCATTGCGATTCCGACGCCAGTTCGGGAGCACCTTCACCCACAGATCGAGATAGACGGGTTGCCCAACGAAGCGCTCGATTTTCTCGCGCGCTACGCGGCCAAGCTTCTTGATTTGCTGTCCGTTGGCTCCGATCACAATCCGTTTCTGGCTGTCGCGTTCGACGTGCAGGACCGCACGAATGTACAGCGGAGTAGAGCCCTCGCGAAACTCCTCAATTTCACACGCAAGCGCATGGGGCAATTCGTCACCGAGTTGCTCGAGCGCCGTTTCGCGCACGAACTCGGCGCAGAAGAACTTCACCGGCTGCGTGGAGAGTTCGTCGGCGGGATAGAGATAGGGACTTTCTGGTAGTCGCTCCGTGATCGCGTTCACCAGGCGATCCATGCCGTCGCCGGTGTGCGCTGAGAGGAGGACGGCTTCCGGGTAGTGCTCGAGCAACGCGAACTTCTTCGGCTCGTCGATGAGATCGATCTTATTGAGCGCGAGGAGGACTTTGGCCCGCGGAGCGCGCTCGAGCCCTGCCGCAGTCGCGAAGTCACTCGGAATGGTGGCCGTCGCATCGACGACGTGCACGAGCACATCGGCGTCGCGGACTGCGGCGAGGGCGGCGTTGCGCATCGCGCTGTGCAGCGTGTCTTTCGGTTCCAGCAGACCGGGTGTGTCGAGAATGACCATTTGCGTGTCATTCTCCGTCCGCAGACCGAGGATCCGGTGGCGTGTGCTCTGCGCCTTGCTCGAGGTGATCGCGAGCTTTTCACCGACGAGTCGGTTGAGGAGGGTGGAGTTGCCGGGATTGGGGAAACCGGCGACCGTAACGATACCAGCCCGTGTCATGAACTCAGGTTCGGGTGAATGCGACTTGGAAGTGAACGGTAGTGATACACAGAAGCCCCCGCCACCGGAATCCGTAAGGATCGGTGACGGGGGCTTCACAAGGTGCCGGCATCGGCCTACTCTCCCGCGGTCTCTCGACCGGAGTACCATCGGCGCTGCTTGGCTTAACGACCGTGTTCGGGATG
>NZ_JANPLK010000090.1 GCF_031426495.1 Gemmatimonas sp.
GCACTGATTTGTCCGCGTATACCCAACGCGATCTCGATCGGGTCGCCCACGAAGTGAATACGCGTCCGCGAAAAACCCTCGGCTTCCGCACGCCGGCAGCTATCTTCGCTGAGAGCGTTGCACCGACTCGTTGAATCCGCCTGGTATAGTGTTCAGAATTCAGCAACGACAGTCCACAGTGCCGAGCGGGTTTCGTGGATCTGACGATTCACGCGGTCCGCGCTCGGCACTCGCGCGGGACCACCACCAGCCCCCCGCCGTCCGCACACGCAGTAAGGAAATTCTCGCCACTGAGCACTGTAGCTGCTCGACACTGACCACTATACCAGTCTGACGCCTGTACTCAGAACACTGAGCACTGATCCGCCCAATCCCGCGCCGTTCAGCAGTTAACCCGCCTCGAACAGCACGGCCAGCTTCGCATGCTGTTCCGCGAATTTCGAAGGGTTTGTTCGCCGGAGTTGCTCGAGGTTGTGGCGCTTCCATCGTACGCCTGGAAGTTGTGAGACGTGCGGTACCCCTGCGAGTTGAACGTCTTGTTCGCCCGCAACGAGTGAGAGCAGAAAAGTACGTTCCGATACATCGAGTCCGGCCTGGATCTCCCTGATCATGCGAGTGCGCGTGGCCAGCAGATCCCCCAACGGCACCGGATCGCGAGTCATTCCCGCGAAGCTTCCGGTGTATGCGAGCTGAATGTCTGCTTCCATCGGGTAAAGCAGTTCGTGCACAGGGCGGTTGTGACTCGCGACGTGCACCACGAACGCCCGCCGAACGGCAGGCGTGATACCCTCATGTTCGAACAGCTGCAACACATCGAATAGGTCTCGTGGGTGCTGACGATCCAATGCCGCCGCCAGCTTTCCACCGTATGTATCCTCGAACGATGTAATTGGCAGCTCCAAGTCAGCCTTCAAGACGTCGCTAGCATGCGGATTCATCGCCATGATACGAATGGGACTAACCGTGCCGCGCATGACCGTGTTCACCTCGACTTTGACGGTGATGTCATCGCGCCGTATGACTAGCTTCGACTCGCTGTCGATCGTGAGCGGCGTGCTGGTTCTGAATCCCCGCGCACGCAGTCGCTCGGCCATGGCGCGGACGGACGTATCGATTTGCGCGACGGCCTCCGTGCGCGGGACGGCATAGTCGCGGAATACAAGGTCGAGATCCACCGACAACCGCGGCATGTCTCGGTAAAAGAGGTTGATCGCCGTGCCACCCTTCAGCGCGAATGTTTCGTCCACAAAAACGCTCGGCGCGACCTGTGTCAGCAATCGCGCTGTTCGTAGATACGAATCGTTCATGGTGGAAGCACCAGTAGTCCATCACGGGTACGTGCGACCCACGGCGACTTGCTGCCGGTGGGGAGCGTACTCGCATTAAGCTTCGAAGCCCACGGCGCCCGTAGTTCGTGTCCCAACTGAAGGCAGAGCCGAACCGTCTTGACGCTCGTACAACGGGTGAGCAGATCACGAAGCACTCGCGCTCGGAGCGCATGGACACTCTCTGCGAGCTCTCGCACTTCCTTGAGCGGCTGTCGAACGCCGACCTCGCTCAAGAGTTCTAGCCATCCGCGCTCGGGATCAGAAACCAGTGGATTGGCAGCATCGCCGGTCCAACGGTCCACGTACAACAGCTCCTCGCCCGTCTCATTGAAGAGTCGCTTCCGGTGATACTCGGCAGGGAATCGCGACGAAAACCAGAGCGGTAACCGAGCCGCATGCAGGCCGTATAGATGAAGGAGTGGCTGCTGCGTCACGTAGTGACGAACGCCGTGCCAGTCGAGCGCAGTTTTACCGCCTACGTGGAAGCCATCAAAGCTCGCCTCAAGCGCTCTCAAGCTGGGGTTGACGTAAAGCGCCGCGCCCGGCTGGCTGTACACTCCGCGGGCGATCCTGGTAAGCCAACCAGCACGGGCGTAATGCACCGCGAGGTATTTGGAGATCCCGAGCTCGGCGAGTTCGGATGAAGTGATCGGCTGCCCAGGGCGAAGCTTCGCGTACAGCGTCTTTAGCTTTGCAGTCGGTATAGTAGCCATACTACGATACTATGCATTTTTTCAAATACTGCAATATTTGACATTGCCAGTCTTATAGTAGTATTACTACTACTTCTGTTACTATTTCAAACATCAGATTGGCCATCGCACACGCAGTCAGGAAATTCTCGCAACTGAGCACTGTATCTGCTGGACTCTGACCACTATACCAAGTCTGAAGCCAGAATTCAGAACACTGAGTACTGAGTACTTAGAAGTCCCTCGCGACCCCCTCGCGCCGAGCATCCCTCAAGCCTTCGTCGCTGTGGCCTGACCTCGTTATCAGCACCGCTGAGACGAGCGATGCGATCCTTCGGGCGACCGCAGCCGGCCATTTGAAATCCTTGGCGCGGCCGTTCTACACGCCGGCGATCGACGAGGATCCGGCAACCGTGTTGCGTCGAAATGTGTGGAAAGTCGTCGGCTCCCTCGTCCCTGGCGGCGTCATCTCCTTTCGGACCGCACTCGAGGCGCGGCCAGCGGAGGACGGGACGGTTTTCCTCGTAAGCACCGGGAAGTATCAGCGAGACTTGCCCGGTCTCCGCATTCGTGCCATTGCCGGTCCGCCACCGCAACCGACAGATGCACCGTTCATCTCGGGCTTGTACCTCGCGTCGCGCGCGCGCGCCATGATGGAGACGCTCCTTCCCTCCCGAGCTCGCGGCACCGTAGCGCGGGGCCTGACGGCGGCCGAACTCGAGTTCTGGCTGGAGAAGGACTTCCAGTCGGGCGGCGAAAGCGCGCTGAACCGACTTCGCGATGCCGCACGCACGATGACGGCAACGTTGAATACCGCCAACGAGTTCTCGTTGCTTGACCGTTTGATCGGCCAGCTGCTTGGGACGCGAGCGAACGCGCCAACGAGCGCGATCGCACGGCTCGCGGGTCGACCCTATGACGTCGAGCGCCTCGCCCTCTTTGATACGCTTTTCGCCGCGCTGCAGGACTACAGCGGTACTCGTCGGCCATTCGGCGCGGCATCGCACGACGTATTCGCGACGCAGTCGTTCTTCGATGCGTACTTCTCGAATTTCATCGAAGGCACCGAATTCGAAGTCGCGGAAGCACGCGCCATCGTATTTGACCAGGTGATTCCGAGCGTACGCCCGTTGGACGCGCACGATGTACTCGGCACGTTCGCTGTGGTCGGCAGCCGCCAGACTATGAACCACAGTATCCGCGACGACCGCGATGCCACCGACTTTGCCGAGCGACTGCAGCGACTTCATGCGCGCATCATGGAGCAACGGACCGATAGCCGGCCGGGGCAGTTCAAGACGAAACACAATCGCGCCGGCGACACGCGCTTCGTCGCTCCCGAACACGTGTTGGGCACGCTGGACTACGGCTACGAGATGACACGTGCCCTTGCGACGCCATTCCAACGTGCCGTCGCCATCATGTTCGTGCTGTCCGAAATACACCCGTTCGACGACGGCAATGGAAGAATCGCGCGGGCGTTCATGAACGCAGAACTCGTAGCGGCGAACGAAGCGCGCATGATCATCCCGACAGTGTACCGAGACGACTACCTCACCAGACTCCGGACCCTGAGCCGCGGAGGAGAACCACACGCGCTGATCAAGGTCCTCGACTTCGCACAACGCTGGACGGCGGCGATCGACTGGACAAGCTTGGCCAGCGCCGAAGCATCGATGGCCGAGACGAACGCATTTGTGAGACCGAGTAGCGAGAGTGTGCTGAGACTGCCGGTGACGCGGGGGCGGTGAACTGCTGAACTGCGCAACTGCCCAGTCTCAGTACTCAGTGTTCTGAGTACAGGCGTCAGACTGGGTATAGTGTTCAGAGTCCAGCAACGACAGTCCACAGTGCCGAGCGGGTTTAGCGGATCTGACGATCGCGAGACTTTCGCTCGGCACTTTGCATTGGGGCATCAACGGATCTCGCGGTCGCACACGCAGTAAGGAAATTCTCGCCACTGAGCACTGTAGCTGCTGGACTCTGATCACTATACCAGTCTGACGCCAGAATTCAGAACACTGAGTACTCAGTACTGGGCAGTTCAGCGCAGTTCAGCGCAGTTACTGCTGCTTCCCCACGCAAAGCGTCGCGCTCGCCGAACCTACCGCGAACTGCAGAATCGACAGCACATCACCCGAGTCCAGCGTGCCGTTACAGTTCGCATCCGCGCGCGGCATCGGGTTCGGCGCGCTCGCTGGCAGCACACCGACCAGCGCCTGTTGCGCCAGCGACGCATCGAATGCATTCACGAATCCATCGGCGTTTACATCACCGCGCAGCACGCTCGCTCCAGTCACGATCGTGGTGGCCCACAGTCCGCGGCCGTACGTGCTGGCGTAGAGATTTCCTGTGGCCGCCTGGTACGCGAGGTCCAGCACGCGCGCGTTCGGAAATCCCTGATTGGCCGCGCTCCACGACGCGCCGTTGTCGGTGGACTCGTAAATGCCGACATCCGCCGCTGCGAAGATTCTCGACGTGCCCGGCACCATGACGACGGCGTTGAACGGAATGTCCGGCAGCGCCGCGCTCAAGTTCGCCCAATTCGCCCCGAAATCATCGGTGGCGTACACGTGGCCGGTGCCTGTGCCGGAATGCGTGACGACAGCACGGCCCGCGACGGCGGCATCAGGGGCAATGTCGGTCACCGCGCGGAGCGGTAGCGCGCTCGAGACCAGGGTGAACGTGGCGCCGGCGTCTTGCGAGAGTTGCACATTGCCGTCGCTGGTGCCCACCCAGATCACGCGAGAGTCTACGGGTGAGAGCGCGAGACTCGTGATCGTCGCCCCACCACCGCGCGTGAGATCTCCGGTGAGGATGCCCCACTGCACGCCCTCGTTCGTGGTACGCCACAACCGGTAGGTGGCGTAGTACAGCGTGGCCGAGTTGAGCGGGTCGATCACCATGGGCGAGAGGAATGCTTTCCGGTCGCTGCTGGTGAAACCGCGCTGTGTCTGCCCGATGCTCGTGCCCAGCGGATTGCGCGTCACACGCACGATGAATCCCGTGCCGTAGCTGGTCGTCCAGAAGACGTTCGAGTTGGTCGGGCTGAAGGCATTCCATCCGCCATCGCCACTCGGCGCCGACATCGTCCAGAAACCCGAGCCGAAGCCCCAGAGCGAGCTGTTGTCCTGCAGTCCGCCGGCAATGAAATCGGGAATCGTGGGGTGTACCGCGATGCCGGGATAGAACTGCGTGACCGCGATGTTCGTGTTGCGACTCACCCAGCTGTTGCCACGATCGTACGACGCGTGCACTCCACCATCACAGCCGCCCACGATCACGTTCGGGTCACTCGGCGCATACTCGAACGCATGCCAGTCCACGTGCAGGTCGTAGGCAATCACCGAGAAGCTCTGCCCGCCGTCGCGCGACCGGTACATGCGCGATCCGCCCAGGATCACCGTATTGGCATCCTGCGGGTCAACCTCGAGCACCAGGTCGTACGTGCCCTGCGTACCGAAGTCGAGTCGCGGCTGCCCGCCGTACACGCCCTGTGCGGTGAGCACCGTGGGCGTGGCACTGACGCCGTCGAGACGGACCAGCTTGTCCATGCGCGCGCTCACCACTTCCACCGCCCACACCGAATTCGGCGTCGTGGGCGATACCGCGAGCGATATGCGCTGCACCGTGGTGCCGGTGGAATACACTTGGCTCCACGTGGCGCCGCGATCGGTAGAACGATAGACACCGTTGGTGCCATTTCCCGCGGCGGCCCGCGCCGCCCAGACGATGTTGTCGTTGGCCGGGTCGAATTCCACATCACTCACGAAGCCCGTGAGCACCGTGGTCCAGGCCGAGCCGCTGTTAATGCTGCGATGCAGTCCGTTGTTGGCCGCATATAGCACCACACTCGTGTTCTGCGTGCCCGCCAGGCTGGGCGCCACGCGAATGCGGTATGCGCGATTGGCCAGCGAGCCGTTCACCGGTGCCAGCACGCCGGCGCCGTTGATCTCGGTCCACGAAGTGCCGCCGTCGAAGGAGCGCAACAGGCCACACCCGTTCGACTGCGTGGGCTCGCCAGTGCCCACGTACACGATGTTTGGATTCACCGGATCGATCGCGATCGACCCCGTGTTCAGCGAACACTGATTGTCGGTGAGCGGTGTCCACGTGGCACCACCGTTGTTCGTGCGCCACACGCCGCCCGAGGCGGAACCCGCGTACACGATGCTCGGATTCGTGGGATGAATGGCGATGGCGCGAATGCGTCCACCATCGGCGTTCGGCGACGATCCATAAAAGCCGCTGGTCTGGAATCCAAACGGACCCACCGAGCGCCACGGTGCCACCTGAATGCTTGACGCCGCGCCCGAGGTGGCACGAGCCGACGCACGGAAGGCGGTTGCGCGCGCCGCGTACACCGGGTTCTGCGTGTACTCGCCAAACGGGTACGCCCGCAACTGCTCCATCCACTCGCGACGTACTTCGAAGCCCGCCTCGCGCTGCTCTTCCACCTGTGCCTGTGCCATGTGCGGCGCCACCATCAGCGCCAACACCGTCAACGTCCGCGTCGCGTTCACTTGAGCACCGCCGTCGGCAGCACGGTGAGACGGTCGCGTATATCGGTGGCATCGGACAGGTGCAACTCACTGAGCTGTAGCGACAACGTGGCGGCCGCTTGCTCACTCCGCGCTACGGAACGGGATACGAAGCGCACGCGTGCGAACACGTCGCTCGTAAACCCGGTAGCATGCGCCGCCGCGATCATCACCCGTCCGCGTGCGGCATTTACGGCGCGCAATGCGCCATCACTCGGGCTCGCGTCGGCGAGGTAGCGCAGTTGCGTGGTATCGTACTCCACGGCGGCGGTCATACTCACCGCCTTGGCCGTGTTGTCGGCGCCACTCAGTCCGCTCACGCGCACATCGACCGTGATCACACTGTCGCCCGCGACCGCCGGCGTGAACACCAGCTGCGCCGTGGCCTGCGCACTCGGCAGCGGACTCACCGCCCCCTCGCCCAACGTATCGCGGCACGCCGTGGCCACGAGCACGAAGCCCATCGCCATCGCGAGCACCGATCCTGATGTCATGTTGTGTCTCACTTGATCACCACCGGGTATTGCAGGGCCGTTGCGTTGCCGAGCAGCGACACTTGGGCGAGGTCGAGCAGCTCGACGTGTCGGAGCACGAATTGACTGGTACCGACCAAGGTCGGAATGAAATCGAAGCGACCGAGCGTAATCACTCCCGTCATACCCGCCGCACTCGCAATCGATATGCGCGTGGTTCCGGAGCTATTGTCGGTCACGATCACCGGACTACCCACGGTTCCGGGCACGGTGGCCGTGAGTCGCAGCATGGCCGGCGTAGCCAGCTCGGTGGGCCAGGTGAACACGAATTGCGCGGCGCCCACCGTGGCCCCGCGCGTGTCGAGTGACAACGTGACCGAGAAGGGCGTGTTCCGCACGTAGTCGAAGCGCGTGACGTCGGCACGCAACACCGGACCGGTGGTGCGCGTCACGTTTACGAACACCGAGTCCAGCGCGCCACCATTCACGCTGGTCTGCGCCACGATCCACGCCTGGCCACCAAGTCGCGCCGTGATGCGTCCATCGGCAGCTACGGTGGCAATGGACGGAGATCGACTGGCGTACGTGACCGGCGCCGTGATCACCGCCCCTTCGCTGCTGAGCACCACCGGTGTGAGCTGCAGCGTGCCGTTCACATCGAGCTCGTTCACCTTTTCTGTGGCGAGTCCGTAGCGCAGCGATATCGACGCGGCCACGTTGAAGGTTACGGGCAGATTCACCGTGGGCGCGTTCCCCGACGTGATCGCCACATTGGCCTGATACGTATTCGTGTTCAACGCCGCCGGATTCGCGCGCAACGCGAGTCGGGTGGGATTGGTGAGTATCGTGGCCGTGAGCCAACCACTGGCGCCGGTGTACGTCACGCTCGTGTTGAGATTGGTCACGGCGGTGCAGCTGCCGTTGAGATCGGTAATGGTGAGCGTATCCACCACGGCCGTGCGCAACGCGAAGCCCGCCAGCGTACGCGACGTGGCTGACAGCGCCAGCAGCGGTGCCCGCGACGCATCGCACGGTGTGACTGAGAGCGGTAGCGACGGAAGTCCCGACACCGAGAAGAGGAGCGATCGCAAACCACCCGTGCCCGTCACACCGAAGTTGGTGAACGTGGCCACGCCGTTCGTGGCTTGTGCCGTGGCGCCGGTGAGCGTGCCACCACCCGAGGCAATCGTGGCCGTCACGGTGAGCGTGGCATTCGTGGCCAGATTGCCCGCGTTGTCGAGCACGTCGAGCACCGGCTGCGTAATGAACGGCGAGTTGAGTCCGCCGCCCGCCGGCGCCAGTCGGAACGCCAGCGTTGCCGCCGGTCCGGCGCTCAGGCTAAAGCTGGCCGTATTCACCGCCGTGAGCCCGGTGGCCGAGAAGGCCAGCGAGCGCGGGCCGGCCAGTCCCGACATCACGAGTTGCGAGAAGGTGGCGATGCCCTGCACCGACGTGACCGTGGTCGTGCCGCCAATGGTGCCCACGCCGCTCGCGAAGCTCACACTCACCGGGATGCTGGCCGTGGTCACGAGATTGTCGAGCGCGTCGCGTACCTCGACCACCGGTGATGCCGTGAACGACGTGCCCGATGCCACGTCGGTGGGTTGGGTGCGCACAAACAGCTTGGCCGGCGCGCCCGCGGTCACGGTCACGGCAATCGTGCCGGTGGTGCCCAACAACGCCGCACTGATGGTGGTCTGTCCTACCGTCGTGGCCGTCACGATCCCTTCCGGCGACACCACCGCCACCGTGGGCGTGCTCGAGCTCCACACCACGGAGGGCGACGTCACCAGTTGCCCGCGCTTGTCGGTCACGACCGCCGACAGTTGAAGGGTGGAGCCGGCGGCCACGGTGGCCGAACCTCCACTGGCCGAAACGGTCACCTTGGGCGCGACATCCGGCATGACGGGATCGCCAGGACCAGCACAGGCCACCACCAACATCGACATGGCCACACGCACGGCAGCCCGCAGTCCACCCGTCATCTCGGCTCCTGAATGGTCACCATCACCGGCGCACTGCTGCCCCGCGCGTTCGACACCGTGAGCGCATACCGCCCCGGACTCCACAACATCGGCGCCGCCCCCCCGCCACTCGGCACCCGATCCGGCAGCGACACGGCGATCACCGTGCCCCCACTTCCTGATACGACGGCAGTAAGGATGACGGATCCAATCGTGACCGTATTCGCGGTCGCGTCGAACCCGGTGCCACGAATGGTGACGTCGTTGGGCTGTCCGTCGCGCACCACGATGGGCTCAGGGGACACCTCGAGCACGGCAACCGGGAGCGCCGCCGGCGCCACGCGACGGCAGGCCCCCCCAATCGACAGCACCAATACCGGCAAGATCCAACGCATACGACGGCCACGCGAGAAGCGGCTAGGGGCGGGACGAATCATGGCACCTCAAGTGAAGACACGGCCATGTGGCCGAGTGCTGCCAAAGGTTAGCGCCGAGTACGCTCGGAACGCCACCAGATACGCTTTTTCCATTTCCAAGCAGTTGCTGTTGCCTTTGCTGTTCTTCGCGCTCCTTCGCGGCTCTTCGCGTCCTTCGCGTGAACCGTCGGACTTTCCGACCACTCCGGCTCGCCGAAAGCACCCTAGGTTCACGCGAAGCTCGCGAAGAACGCGAAGTCACGCGAAGAACAGCAGATACCGATTTGCGTCGAGAGAGGAGACGGGCAAGATTTCTGATGTCGACAACGGAGAAGACATGAGCTCATACACTGCCGTCATTGAACGTGACCAATCCACGGGCCTCTATGTAGGGTACGTCCCCGGCTGGGCTGGCGCGCACTCGCAAGGAGAAAGCCTCGACGAGCTTCGTGCAAACCTCTTTGAGGTCATGCAAATGCTGCTCGAGGACGGCGAGCCCGCGCTCAGTGCCGAATTCGTAGGCACGCAGACCCTGGAAGTCGCGTAGCCGAGGCGGGACGCATCCCGCCGATGCGCCCTCGCGAGGTGATCGCCCTCCTCACCGCTCTGGGCTTTGTCGAGGTCCGGCAACGGGGATCTCACAAGCAGTTCCGGCATGCCGATGGGCGTGGCACAACCGTGCCTGATCACGGAGGGCGCGACATCTCGCCTGTGCTCATTCGGCAAATAGCGAAGGACATTGGTCTCTCTGCCGACGAATTCATCGATCTACGCTAGAGCCCGGCCGACCGGCGTCGTTGGCGAGGTAGGACAAGACTGTTCTTGTTCTTCGCGCACCTTCGCGGCCCTTCGCGCCCTTCGCGTGAACCGTCGGACTTTCCGACCGCTCCGGCTCGACGAAAGCACTGCAGGTTCACGCGAAGCTCGCGAAGGGCCGCGAAGAGACGCGAAGAACTGCTTTAAAGAACTTTGTTACACGCGTCGCCAGAAATCCGAGAACTTGAGCGCGTACAGCGACGCCAGCATCAGCACGACCGCCGACGCAGCGATCGCATGCGGGGCCGTGATCACTCGAGCGAGGGCGCCGATAGCGAAGGAGCCGACCGCCTGCGACAGTCCGACGAACACGAGACTGTAGAAGGCCATGAGGCGTCCACGGTACTGCTCCTCCACCAGCAACTGCAGCACGCCGTTGGAGAGGGCGTTGAAGGTGATCATGGCCACCCCCGTCGCGAACAGCACCACGTACGCCATCGTGAGCGTGGTCGTGTAGGCGAAGCCCAGCAGCAGCGTGGGGAAGGCCAGCCCCGCCGTCATCAGCACGCGCCCTTTGTTGGCCGCGTGCGAGATCGGCCCCGCCACCAGCAGGGCGCCCAGCAGACCGCCCACCCCCACCGTGGCCAGCAGGGTGCCGTACCCGCCGGCGCCGAGCCCCAGCTGGTCGCGGGCAATCACCGGCATGATCGTGAGGAACGGGCCGCCCAGCACCGCACCCACCGTGACCAGCGCCAGCAGATCGCGCACCGGCCCCGGCTTGGCCAGATGCCGCAGCCCCTCGGCCGCCCCGGTGCTACTGCGATCGATCAGCTCGTGTACACCGGTCACCGTAAGTCGTACACTGTTCGCCATCGCGGGAACCGGCAGCTTTATGCGCAGCAGCCCCCACAGCACCGCCACAAAGCTCAGGGCGTTGAGCCCGAAGCACCAGGCAATGCCGAAGCGGGCGATCACCAGGCCGCCGATGGCCGGGCCGATCACCCGGGCCAGGTTGAATCCGCTGGCATTGAGGGCAATGGCCGGCTGCAGGTCGTCGCGCCCCACCAGCTGAATGATCATGCTCTGGCGGGCGGGAATCTCCACTGCGCTGCACAGCCCCTGCACAAAAGCCAGCGCCAGCAGGATCGGCACCGACACGTGGCCGGTGATCGTGACCAGCCACAGCACCGCGGCCTGGGCCAGCAGGATGCTCTGCGTCACTCGCACGATGCGCAGCTTGTCGCCATGATCCACGAACGCGCCAGCGTGCATCGAGAAGAGCACGATCGGGATGGCCCCGACCGAGGCGACCAGCCCGACTACGAAGGCGCTGTCGGAGAGCTGGAGGGAGAGCCAGCCGACGGCCATGGTCTGCATCCACGAGCCGACGAGCGACATCGTCTGGCCCGTCCAGAAGATGCGGAAGTTTCGGTGGCGCGTGAGGACGCGAAAGGGGTTGCTGGAGCGTCGCTTGGTGGCTGAATGATTCGGCAATCTCGAATAATACCCTTGTCCACGAGCGCCACCACGGCTCGGACGGAAGGTGTCAAAAAAACGCGCCGCACCCTAGAGCTTGGGTGCGGCGCGTTTCTTCCGCGGCCACTTTCGTGGCGGCGCGAGTTACTTCTTGTGCGGCTGATCGATATGTGCCTGCAGGTTGCCGGTCCGCACCTGTGCGTCGACGACGTTTAGTACCACGTTGCCCGACGGGTCGGTGATCTTCAAGCTGACCCGATCTTCGCGGCCGGGTTCGCCGCGATCGAAGAAGGTGAAGCTCAACTTCGAACCGGACTGGTTGTTGAGCGTACCTGTTGCGTTGCCCGTGAAGACATCGATGTCGGCCACGGGAGGACGCGGATCGGCGACCTTCTGGCAGACAATGTCGCTGAGCGAGTTTTTATCGAGGTGCCAGTTCTCACCGTTGTTCCAGTTGATCTGGATGTTGTTCGAAAGCTTGTTGTCGCAATGAATCGTGAGCGACACCTTCAGATTGCGATAGAGATCCGACGGAATGGTGACGCCGCCGGTCATGCGGCCGGTACCGACGGAAGCAATCAGGATCTTCTCGAAGGCGATGAAATGGTCGTTGTAATCTGAGTCAGCGGCTGCATCCGGCGAATCCTCTACGCCAAACAGATACTTGAGGCCGTCGGCGGACTTGAACATCGCCCACATGCTCGTGCCTTCACCACTGCACCACTGGCCGCTCCCCGAGGTACCACACGCGCCAAACGATGATGGATTGGAGACGGCTGTGCCGGGCGAGATGTACAGACCCCAGTCCGTAGCAACAGTGATATTCGCGACCGTTCCCGCATTCACGTCAGCGAACGGAGTGAAAACTTTCCCCGCGCCCACGCCACTGTAGTAGCCGATCGTATTCTCCGGGAGGCCACCGGTACCCGCACCGCGGAGACCGCCCTGGAAGGAGACTTTGTACGTACCGGCGGGTAGCGTAAAGTTCGCAGACTGAGTGCCGGAGTTTGTCCCGAGAAACGTGCCTCCGCTGAAACCACCACTGTAGAGGCTTGTTCCGGCCCGCTCGTATGCGCAGTTGGGGCCGAAGTCGCCGATCGCAAAATAACCAATGTTGCACTTGGCTCCGTCGATCGACGGCTCTAGGTCCCAGAACTCCGGTCCAACGTTGTCCGGAGTGAAGCTAAAGAACGTTCCGGCCGACGTTGGCGCAATGTTGTAACTCGGGGTCCCGCGGAACGTCGCCGATGACTCTTGGACTGCCGTCGGCGAGTCGGCACACGCGGCTGCCGCGAGCACTGATGCAACGCCCGCGCATCGTGCTACGAAGGATCGTGAAAGCATTATAATGGTCCCTGAAGGTTCTTGAGGAAACTCTTCCCGCTTAACGGCATGTAGCGTTCCAGTCAAGTGCAGTAATGCAACTCCAAACAGAACAACACGATACGCATAGTTATCCACTATAGAGTGGTCTTCTTGCAGGCTGTCACGCCACACTTCTGATGCGCTGCCGCAACATGTTGCTGAGTGGCGCTTCGGGGATTACCGGAGCTTTTGGATTTCTGGGATCGTGCGGCCGTTTTCATGCGTAGAGGGAGTGCGTCCAATTCCCAAGCTCGGAGAGCGGTCGATGCGGTTCCATACGTACACCAAGTTCAATCCACAGCTGGCTGATGCCGTGGACTTGCAGTCGCTGCTCGACCAGCTCGCCGATTTCCTGCTCCAGTCTGGGTTTGCCGGCGGTGGGCAGGGGCATTGGGGCGCCGATCAGGGCGAGGGCGACCGCTCGATGGACTCGCTCAAAGACGCGATTCTGCGCGCGCTCATCGAGAGCGGACAGATCACACCCGAAATGCTCTCGGCCCTCCGCGGCGAGGGAGACGATGTGTCGGAGGAGAAGCTGGCCGAGCTGCTGGACGGGTTGGTGCAGCGCCTCATTCAGGACGGCTTCCTGACCACCGACCAAGTAGGTGCGATTCCCGCCGGCCATCAACCCGTTACCGGCAAGGGCTCGATCGCGCAGGCAGCCGCCAAGGATGTGCAGTTCAATCTCACCGACAAAGGCACCGACTTTCTGGGCTTCAAGACCCTGCGGCACCTGCTCGGCTCATTCGGCAAGTCCAGCATCGGCAGTCACGACACGCCGCAGCTGAGCACCGGTATTGAGTCGGATTCGTGGAGCAAGCCGTACGAATTCGGCGACGCGCTCAACCTCGACGTGCCGGCCACGCTTGCCAACGCGCTGGCCCGGAACGGCAACCTCGACGTACCCATCGATCTCGACTACGGCGACCTCATGGTGCGGCAGTCGGAGTACCGCTCGAGCTGCGCCACGGTGCTGATGCTCGACTGTTCCCACTCGATGATCTTGTACGGGGAGGATCGCTTCACGCCGGCCAAAAAGGTGGCGCTGGCGCTCACACACCTCATCAAGACGCAGTTCCCCGGCGACACGATCCGCGTGGTGCTCTTCCACGACTCGGCCGAGGAGATCCCGATCGCGACACTGGCCAAGTGCCAGGTGGGGCCGTATCACACCAACACGGCCGAGGGGCTCAAGCTGGCCCGGCGGATCCTTATGTCGCAAAAGAAGGACATGCGACAGATCATCATGATCACCGACGGCAAGCCGAGCGCGCTGACGATGCCGGATGGTCAGATCTACAAAAACTCGATGGGGCTCGACGGCTACGTGATCGCAGAGACGCTGCGCGAGGTGGCCGCGTGCCGGAAAAGTGGCATCATGATCAACACCTTCATGCTGGCGCGCGACCGGGCGTTGGTCGAGTTCGTGAAGCGGATGAGCGAGATCAGCCGCGGCAAAGCGTACTTCACGAATACGATGAGCTTGGGGCAGTTCGTGCTGATGGATTTCCTGCGGAAGAAAACGAAGCGGGTCAGCTGAGGTAGCTGACCCGCTCGATCACTGCGATCCGATCCGGAACACCATCACCGGGATCGTTTTGAGCATGATGCGCATGTCCTCGCCCAGCGACTGACGCTTCATGTACTGGATGTCGAAGTACACTTTTCTCCGAACGTCATCGAGACACGAATCGTACGGGTTGGACACCTGCGCGAGCCCGGTAATTCCGGGCTTCACCCGCTGACGAACCGGATACTCGTCGATCTGCTCGCGCAGGCGCACGAAAATGCTGGGACGCTCCGGGCGCGGACCGACGATGTTCATGTCACCACGAATCACGTTCAGCAGCTGCGGAAGTTCATCGATGCGCGTCTTGCGCATGAACTTACCGATCGGCGTCACGCGGTCGTCGTCCTTCTTCGCCCATACGGCCTGCCCGTTGATCTCGGCGTCAACGCGCATCGAGCGGAACTTGAAGATCGTGAACGGGCTTCCGCCTAGGTCTTCACGACGACGCTCATGCAACGCACGCGTGCGATTCCAGCGACGATCGATGCCCACACGAATCTGCGTATAAAGCACCGGACCACGTGACGTCAGACGGATCATGATCACCGTGAGTAGCATGATCGGTGAGGCTACAATCAACATCAGCACCGCAATCGCGCAATTGAAGATGCGCGAAGCGGTCTCCGAGCGCGGCTGCGGCTCGAAGTCGTCCTGCGGGCCCGTTGCCGTGAGCGCCGGACGGTCGGAGTCATCAGTCGGTGCCGTGCTCGCGCGCGCCACCGAGTCCACTGGAGTCAAGCGCGATCGCCGAGGCGTTGTCGCACGTGAGCCAGTAGAAAAAGGGATGATCGAAGCGTGCAAATCCATGTCCATCGGGGAGTGCCTATTGGTCCTGACGGTTGTAATACCACTGCAAAAACTGGAGGCCAGCGAAGAACAGGGAGGAGACCACGAGCATACTCTGAATCACGATCTGCCAATTGATCTTCTTCTTGATCGGGATCTTGACCTCGTCTCCAGACTGCACATCGAGCTGTTCGAGCGTGCGCCCATCCTTCACAGCCTTTCGTGAATCCTTCACGGAAAGCAGCTTGGCCGTCCCACGACTTACTTCAAGCTCGTTCAGGTTTGCCTGATCAGCGGGGCCACCAGCGACCATTACGAGATCGCTGATGGGACGATCCGGCGAGGCATAATAGAATCCCGGCGTCCGCACCGCGCCAAGGATAGCGACGCGTGTTAAGACGCTGGTCCTGACTGACACGTTACGCAAATACCTCGCCACGTGAGCGGTCATGTGCTCGTCCAACTCCGACCGAAGCACGCCGGCAAGAGAGGCGTCGGGTAAGTTTGCGACGGACACCTTGAGGCTGTCCCGAACGGAAGCCGTATCGGAACGTACGGAGTCCTGCCGAAGGGTGATGACAAAGCGATCCCCAACTCGGAAGTCACCTTGCTGCAAGCGCATACGAATCGCCGACAGCTCAGCCGTAGCCCGGGACTTGGCAGAACCTGAGACACTACCCGAGCTCGACTGTTGCTCCAAAGTCGCGACGCGCTCGGCAAGCGCCGCGCGCGTCGCCCGCTGCGACCCTCCTAACGGTGCGTCCTGCGCTCCACTTGGTGCTGCCGACGCCACCACAATTGTGAAGAGGACGCCACGAACCGCGGCGCGGGTGCAACACAGCATGCGCATTCCCGTGAGAATTGTCACGAAGTGAGTCATGGTCAGCTGATCTTGGCGGGAAGGGGCTTGTCCGATCGAGCCGACCCGTCGGAAACGCGCGCCACCGGCTCCTCGTCCTGCGCCGCGTAATCCTGATAGTACGAGTAGTACTCGTACACGCCGGTCAACTTGATGCCGTTCAGCACGGCACCCATTACCCGAACAGGCAGCGTGTCCACTGTGGCCATCTTGGCCGAAGCCATTTTCCGGTCAGTTGTGCCCGCGCGGAGCACGAGCGCGAGGTTGCCTGTAGCCGTGGCCAGCGCATAGGCATCGAAACCGGCGCCCAGCGGCGGGGAGTCGACGATCACCACGTCGTACTCGGCCGACATCTGGTTGATCAGCTGCTGAAGTCTCGGAGTGGCCAATAGTTCCGGAGCGCGCTTCCGGCGGGCACCAGCAGGCATGACCGTGAGGTTGGGATGGGCCGTGGCCGGATGCAGCACCTCTGCAATCAAGGCGGTGCCATCGAGATACTCGACAAGGCCGGGTCTCGACTGTGTACCGAACGTCTTTGCTAGCTCACCGCGTCGAATGTCCCCATCGATAAGCAGCGTGCGAGCTCCCGCTTCGGCGAATGACAACGCCAAATTCGACGAGATCAGGGACTTGCCATCATTCGGGCCAGGGCTCGTAATCGTCATCGCTAGCGGCCGCGAGGGATCAGCCGCATAGCGCACGTTCATGCGAATCGTGCGGAAAGCCTCGACCACCTGAGACGCCTCGTCGGCCGACTTGCGCTTGCCCTTTGTATCGATCATCGGTACAACGCCGAGTATGAACAGGCCAAGATCGTCGGTGGCCTGCTCAGGATAGCGGAAGCGCTTGTCGACCTGGTCGAGGATGATTGCCAGCAGAATACCGAGCGCGAGCGCCGCACCGATTGCACCAAGAATGATGACTGGCGCCGTGTTACGTGTGGGCTTGAGTGGGGCAACAGCTGGGTCGAGTACGCTCACGTCCGGTATCGTCGCGGCCTCGGCCAGCTTCGCTTCGGCCGCCTTAATGTTGAGGTTCTTGTACATCTCCTCGCTCACCTCGACCTGCCGCTTGAGACGCTGCTCCTCGATGGTTCGCGTCGGGATCTTGCGCAGATCCTTGCTGCTCTGGTCGATCGTGCTCACCAGCGTCTGCTCGCGAAGCTTGAGCTGCGTAAGATACGACTCGAGCACCGCGGGAATCGAGCTCCGCAATGACGCCAGCGCAGCGATTTCATTCTGCACACGCGGCAGTTCGTCAGTGTAGCTCTCGCGCAGCTTTCTAAGGGACAGCTCTCGGTCGGCGAAATCGGCCAATACGCGGCGCAAATTCTCGGCAGCAGGATCGGTGTTTACGCTGGGAATCGACAGTACTGCTTCTCGGGTAATTACGCCGCCCTGCTGACGGCCCTTCGCCAGAATGCCCTCGAGCGCTTGTCGATCACGCTTGTAGCTGTCGGCCAAGATCTGGTCGCGAAAGTAATTCTCGAACACCGGACTGTTGGTCATCTCGATGCCTGGAGCAATCGACTGACGTTCGTTCGGCTCGGTTACCGTGCGGACGCGGAAGCTCTCAAGTGCGTTCTCAGCACTGGATAGATTGTCTGCGGCGTATTGACGCTGGCCCTCGAGAATGGCAGCCACGGAAGTGATGTTCTTCTTCTTCAGCGCGGTCGCCACTACGACAAATTGCTCGACCCATGCATTTAGAGTGGCGGCGGTGCGCTGCGCGTTCTTTCCAGTAAGATTCAGAAAAAGGAACGAGCTTCCATCTTCCAGCGTGAGTCCCAGTTTCTTGATCAGCGCGATCGACGCTTCTCGAGGCGTCTGTACGTCGAATTCGATCTCCTTTCGGCCTGCGAGCGCACGAGCCGCAGGTTGCCACAAAAAGCCAGCCGCGCGACCGATGGAATCTCCCACAACGCCCTTTTCTACCTCTAAACCAGGCTTGAGCGCAAGCGAGTATGTCGCCTCTGAAACGGTCAGCACGTACGTACCGGGCTTCAGTCGCTGCTGATTCGGAGCGACTCGGAAGGCACGAAACATGGTGCTATCCGCCTCGCGTGTCGGCGTGACAAAAAGCGCCAAGTCATTCACAACCGGGTCGGCGATAGCGAAGGAACGCAGAAGGTCTTTCCACCCCGACGCCTTTAGCAGCTCTTCAGCCTGAATCGGCCCGCGTGAGTTTCCGCCATCCTGGTTCGTACCCGTCCCCTGCTCGAGCAAGATCGTAGCGCGTACCTCATACTCGGGTTCGATAAACCGAGTAGCGGTATAACCGCCGGCACCGCCGAGTACACCAAATAGGAGGATCAACCATTTGAACCGGTTGATCGCCCCCATGTATCGCGCCAGGCTCGGCCCCTTTGGCTCCGGGGCAGCCTCCTGCCCACCACCCCAATCCGCGGGGGGGGCGCCGTCCTGAAAATTGTCGATCGCGCTGTCACGCGTCGTTACGGGCTGGATCTGCTGACCGGACATTGAGAATACGGGCTGAAGACTGACAAATGTCTGGCTACTGACTTCTTATGAATCTCTCGCGCAACACTGTGCGCCGAAACCACACGAAGTAACGATGCGCGCCTGCCACACGGGTTGTGACCTTTTTGTTGCTGTGGCGGTCGTGACACGATGACTGTCGAGACCACTCTACGAAATTAGCTTGACTGTCGAGATTCATCACCATATTTCGACCGTCCTGTACGATGAACCGGGGCGGTGTAGCTTCCAAATTCGGAAAACCGTTGCCCCCAAGCCTCGGTTTGTCGGAGTGATGCATCACCTTCTTGCACCGTCGGTGACACCCGACACTTGGTATAGTCGGCATTCTCCTCGACTCGAATGCCAGCGACGAAACGCCTGCGCCCGCTCGACCAGCTCTGATCCGCCAGTTCGCCATACCGTACGCCGCCATACGCAATGACTGATCCATTCCTCTCAGATAGCAGCTCGGCAACCGTTCCTGATAAAGGAACGGGGCTCCGAATCCTCGTGGTTGACGATGATCGGACGCTCCGTGAAGGTTGCGCGTCGGTACTGCAGATGGACGGCCATGCGGTCACCTCCACCGGTCGCGGCGAAGAAGCGATTGACATGGTGAAGCGGCGCAAGTTCGACCTCGTGCTGGTGGACCTCTACATGACCCCGATATCGGGTATGGAGGTCCTTAAAGCCGCCGTTGAAGCACATAAGGACGTCATCGTGGTGGTGATGACGGGCAATCCTAGCGTGGCCAGCAGCATCGAGGCGCTGCGGGCCGGTGCCTGGGATTACCTCCCCAAGCCTTTCTCCGCGTCGCACCTGCAGGTGCTCATCGGCCGTGCGGCCCACGCCGCCGCCAGCACCAAGGACACCAAGGAGATCAAGCCGAGTCTGGTGACCCAGAACGGCGCCGGCGAACCGATGGCCCTACTGGGCGTGTCGCCCTCCTTCAAGAAGGCCGTGGAGCTGGCCCAGAAGGTGGCGGCGACCGACGCATCCGTCATGATCAGCGGTGAGAGCGGCACGGGTAAGGAAATGATCGCGCAGTTCATTCATCGGCATAGCCGCCGCACGGCGCGCAAGCTGGTGCCGCTCAACTGTGCGGCGCTGCCCGACAACCTTCTCGAGTCCGAAATGTTCGGCTATCGCAAGGGTGCGTTTACTGGCGCCGATCGCGACAAGGCCGGACTACTGGAAGTGGCCAACGGGGGCACGCTCTTTCTCGACGAGCTCACCGAAATGACCATGCCACTGCAGGCCAAGCTGCTTCGCGTGCTCCAGGACGGCGTCGTTCGCCGCCTCGGGAGCGAGGTGCAAGATGCCGTAGTCGACGTGCGCTTCATTTCGGCCACCAATCGTGACCCCCAGGAAGCCGTGCAGCAGGGGCTTTTGCGCGAGGACCTGTTCTATCGGCTGCGCGTGGTGCCCATCAAGCTGCCGCCGCTCCGCAAACGGCTGGAAGACATTCCGTTGCTGGCTGAGTTCTTCCTCAAGCGCTCGTGGGAACGCCACCGCGCCAGCGGTCCGCCGCCGGCGCTCACGGCCGACACCATCACCTTCCTGCAGTCCCGTCCGTGGCGCGGTAACGTGCGCGAACTGCAGAATGTGATCGAGCACGTGGCCGTAATCGCCGAGGCCGGTCGTCCAATCGATCCGGCCGATATCCCGGTGTACGATGAAGCACCGGTGGCCGGCGTGGAAACGGGACTGCCGGCAGCGATCATGAACGAAGCGTTCCATACCGCCAAGGACAACCTGATCGCGCACTTCGAAAAGGAGTACTTGTCGCGCCTCACCACACGGGCCGGCGGCAACATGTCGAAGGCCGCGAGACTCGCTGGTATCGACCGCACCACGCTGTACCGCCTCATGGAGAAGCACGGATTCCGGCGTGATGTGCTGTCGGGGGCCGCAGATTGATGAAGGTCGAAGCGAAGGCAGAGCCGGCTGTCGTGGCTGAAGCCGCAGCGCCCCTCGATGTAAGCCCGGAAGCAATCGCCGCGCTCGTAGCGCAGGGCGCGGCCGCATTGCAGCTCCCGGGCGTGCTCGACGCCACAGAGGCTGGTGCCGAAAGCCGGCGGATTGTCGACCAAGATGCGCTCGCGCTTCTGGTGGGCGTCACCCACGACATGCGCTCGCCGCTGAGCTCGATGCTGGTGCTGGTCGAGCGCCTGCGGTCGGGACAGGCGGGCCCGCTCACACCCGCGCAAGAGCGCCAACTAGGCCTGCTGTACAGCGCCGCGTTCGGGTTGGCGTCGATGACCAACGATGCGCTCGATTTCGCCCGAGGCACTCCCTCGACAGCAAGTGCTGCGTCCGTCTCATTCTCCGTCACGGACGTGCTCCGATCGATTCGGCAGGTCGTTCAACCGATCGCCGAGGAGAAGGGGCTGCTGTTGAGGTGCAGTGGGCCGACCGCCGACCGACGAATGGGTCAGCCGGCCATCCTGCATCGTGTACTGCTCAACCTCGTCACGAACGCTCTCAAATACACGAGCAGCGGGACCGTCACGGTGACCGCCACGGCCATCGGCGCGGGATCGCTCTGCTTTCAGGTCGACGATACCGGCCGAGGGATGCCAAGCGAGGTGTTAGCATCGCTGGCGACGCCCGTGTGGGGCGGACCGTTCTCGTCGGGTTCATTCTCGGGGTCGGGGCTTGGCTTGGGCATGTGCAGACGCCTGCTCGGCGATCTGGGCAGCGACCTGGAGATCGAGTCTTTGCAGCCCATTGGCACGCGTGTGCAGTTCACGCTGGATCTTCCCGCGCCTTAGTTTCCGTTACCCACTGTTTTCGGTAGTGACCCTCAGGAGTCGGTAGAGATGAGCCAGTCGAACACGGAAGCCCCCTCGGCGCAGGACACGCTCGAGCTTCGCGATACGCGTACGGACAAGGCGTACAGCGCCACCATCCGCACCGAAGGTCCGGAAGGCGATACGTACGTGCGTGCCATGGACCTGCGCGCCGTGAAGCGCGATGCAGGCGAGTTCGGCATGCTGAGCTACGATCCCGCGTTCATGAACACCGCGTCGTGCCGTAGCGCGATCACGTTCATCGACGGCGACAAGGGCATCCTGCGCTACCGCGGCTATCCCATCGAGCAACTCGCGGAGAACGCGACGTTCCTCGAGGTGGCGTACTTGCTGCGTCACGGCGAGCTGCCGAATCAGGGGCAGTACGATACGTGGGTACACGACATCACGTTCCACACGTACGTGCACGAGAACATCCGGAAGTTCTTGGAAGGGTTCCGGTACGATGCGCACCCGATGTCGATGATGTGCAGTGCGACGGCAGCGCTCTCGAGCTTCTATCCGCAGGCGCGCGACATTCACGATCCGCAGCAGCGCTACATCTCGATGATTCGCCTTATGGCGAAGCTGCCCACGATCGCGGCGTTCGCGTATCGCCACGTGAAGGGCTTGCCGTTCATCTATCCCGACAACGATCTCGGCTACACCGAGAACTTCCTGTCGATGATCGCGCGCATGTCCGAGCCCAAGTACGAAGCGAACCCCGTTTTCGTGAAGGCACTGGAAGTGCTGTTCATTCTCCATGCGGACCACGAGCAGAATTGCAGCACCAGTGCGGTGCGTGCGATCGGGTCGTCTGGCGTGGATCCGTTCTCGGCCGTTGCCGGCGGCATCGCGGCCTTGTTTGGCCCGCTGCATGGTGGCGCCAACGAAGCGGTGTTGCGCATGATCAGCGACATCGGCGATAAAAAGAACATTCCGGCGTTCATCGAATCGGTGAAGAGCGGCAAGGGCGAGCATCGTCTCATGGGCTTCGGTCACCGCGTGTACAAGAGCTACGATCCGCGCGCCCGCATCGTGAAGAAGCTGGCCGATGAAGTGTTCGCCCAGGTCGGCATGGACAAGGACTTGGAGATCGCGCTGGAGCTCGAGCGCATCGCGCTCAGCGACGACTACTTCATTGCTCGCAAGCTGTACCCGAACGTCGACTTCTACACGGGGCTGATCTACCGCTCCATGGCGTTCCCGACGGACTTCTTCACCGTGCTCTTCGCCGTGGCCCGCGTGTCAGGCTGGATGGCACAGTGGGAAGAGATGATTCTGGACAAGGAGCAGAAGATCGCACGTCCTCGCCAGATCTACGTCGGAGAGGGCGAGCGTCAGTACACGGACCAGCTCAGCGACAAGTTTCCGCGAGCGCGGAAGGACAGTATCCGGAAGTGAGTGGCGGACGACGCCGCGTTCTGGCATTAATTGATACGATCCAAGTGTCTGGGCCAGGTCGTCAGCTTGCGGAGACGGTTGACGTCCTGGCGCGAATGGGCACGGAGCTGCGCATTTTGGTCTTTGCCCGCGTCGGCAGTGCGACCCGTCCGTATCAGACGTTTCTCAAAGCGGCGGGCATCTCGCACGTTGTCGTCGAAGAACGGTCGTCGTTCGATTTCAATGCGGTACGGCAGGTCGCAGCCGAACTCGAACGATTCAAACCAGACATCGTGCAAACGCATGGTTATAAGCCAAGTGCGGTGGCGTTCGCTCTGCGACGATTGGGCCGTCGGTTCCGCTGGGTGGCGTTCTATCACGGGTCGACGACCGAGAACCTGAAGGTCCGGGCGTATCATCTGCTCGATCAGTTCTTGATGCGGACGGCTGATACCGTCGTCGTTATGTCGCGACTCCACGCTGCTGCACTGAACGGGCGTGGACGCGATATCCGCCTGATTCACAATGCGGTACTCTTCCCCATCGAGCCGTCGCGGCCGGCCAGCTCGCCTGACGCTTCCCCACGCATGCTGGTCGCGGGGCGGCTCAGCTCAGAGAAGGGTGTCGACGTGCTGGTAGACGCGTGCGCGATTCTGCTGGCGAAGGGTCATCGCTTTCATCTTGACATCATCGGCGACGGACCCGATCGAGCGTCGCTGGAAAGGCAGGCGCAGCGGCTCGCGCTCACTCCCCTGGTCACCTTTCACGGTCACCAATCAGATCCCAGGCCGTTCTATCGTGCGGCCGACCTGCTCGTGATCCCTTCACGGAGTGAAGGACTGCCGAACGTGCTTCTGGAAGCGATTGCGCATGGGCTGCCGATCGTGTCCACGCGCGTCGGCGCCGTTCCCGAAGTTTTGATAGACGTTGCGGTGGGAGTGCTGTGCGATGTGGGAGATGTGGAGGGACTTTCCGCGGCTATGATGCACGCCAGTTCTCCCGCATATCGTGAACAGGGTCACTCGGGACGACAGCGGGTGCTCGAGGACTTTTCTCTCCACCGTCGATGTGAGCGACTGAGTGCATTGTATGCGTTCGTTTTAGAGAACAGCAGTCGCAACTCACACGAGGCAGACTATGAGAATTGAACTGGTGCTTCCGACGTTGGAGATTGGCGGAATGGAAAGGATGGTAGCCAGCCTCGCATGCGGTCTATCTAAGAACGGTCATGATGTTGGCGTTACCTGTTTAGATGGATTGGGAACGCTTGAGGGGGATTTAGCCCGCCACAGCGTTCGCGTCAGCCTCGTTCGTGCTCGAACAGTGCTCTCTAACGTGGTTGCCCCCTCATTAGGCGCACATTTTAGGACCATTCGCCCTGATGTGGTTCACACAAATAGTGGCGCATGGGGACGTGCCGCACGAGCCGCCATGTGTGTTGGCGTTCCTCGAGTAGTTCACACCATCCACGGACGCCCAGATGTTGATCCATGGTATGACGTTCTCTTAAAACGGTGGGAGCTTCTTCATACAAGTCAGGTAGTGGCTGTGTCAGACGCGTTGGCTGAGGATCTATGTAAAAGAATCGGAGCATCTGCTTCAAAAGTGTCGGTGCTCCATAATGGGATTGACACTTCATCATTTATAGCCGATCGCGAATCTCGGACGCGAATGAGAGCGATTCTTGGCCTCAGTGACTCAGTAGTTTTTGGTACAATCGCGAGGCTTGCTCCAATTAAGAACCAAGCGGCGTTGATCGATGCGTTTTCTCAAGTGCAACCCGAGATTCCGAATTCGGTCCTTGTTTTTGTAGGTGATGGACCGTTGGAAAGCGAGTTGCGCGCACGTGCCGCGCAAACATCCGCCGCGTCTCGGATCCTATTCCTCGGCATGCAGTCGGACACGGCGTCGATGTATCGAGCTCTAGATTTTTTTGTTCTCCCATCTCTCGCGGAGGGCACATCCATGAGCCTCCTAGAGGCGATGGCCAGCGAAGTACCGGCGATTGCCACTCCGGTCGGCGGGAACTCCCACTTGTTGGAGGGAGGAAAGTGCGGAACGCTTTTTGTGGATTGCAGCGTCGCTTCGATCCGCGATGGCTTGCTCCGCGCCGTCGCAGACCCATCCCGCATGAAATCTCTCGCGGAGCGGGCGAGAGAGCGGGTTTTGCGGGAGTTCAGCCTGGAGTCGATGATCGCGGCGTATGAAAGAATCTACTGCTTGCATAGTGGGTAATAAATGAATATCACGCTCTGTCGAAGTTCCCCTCGTCGAGTTCCGCGATTGTCACCTGCAGTTCAGCAACATCAACGGCCTTACGACGATGTCGACACCGCCACAGGTTTGGCTGGTTCGTATTGGGGCATTCGTCCTGACCACGACGCATCGGCACCAAGCTCTGGCCGTCCGATGAAGCTCTCTTGCGTTTTTCACTTTCTTCCATACCAGTCCACTGGACACGGTGCGCTGCAGCGTACACACCACCTAATTCGTGAGCTAGCTCAGAGGGCAGACGTCAGCACTTTCTCGCGCGCCACGACATTCCGATCCGCCAGCAGGGCGGAGAAAACGTGTGCATAACGATCGACCGGGACGGCGGGCGTGCGAATAGCTCGATCGTGATGGTCAATGTATCGGAAAGGTCGATCGTGAGCGCAGGAAGTGCGGTGACGCGCACCGCGGCGCGACGCATCGTCCGGACGAATTCCGCCGTCGTAGTCGCTGCTCGTTAGCATCTTCCGAAGAGTTCAGAGACAGCATGAAAGTTTTTTGGGTGTGCCATTTTCTGCCGTTCCCCTCAACGGGGCACGGCGCCCTGCAGCGAACGCACCATCTCATTCGTGAGTTGGCGTCACGGGCAGATGTCACAGTATTCGCCCTCTCGGCGGGGGGCGGCACTGTTCACGACTTGCGCGCTATGGGCGTAAAGCAGGCGTTCATCTATCCAGCTCACGGATCCAGCGGCAAGGCGGCGAAGCTTCTGCGCAGTGCGTTGACGGGCAGGAGCTACTGGGAGGAACTGTTTTTCCGGTCGCAGATGCACGAAGACTTGCGGCGCGAAGTTGAAGCCACGCCTGCCGGAGTTCCGTCGGCGATCGTGCTCGACACCGTCTACCTCGCCCCTGTGTTGCGAGGCATTTCGGCGTCCACGCCAATCGCACTGACGCATCACAACATCGAATCCAACCTCCTCGAGTCCAGAGCCGCTGCGGCCAGCGGTGCAAAGCGATTGATTTTCTCCGTCAATGCTGGTCGAACGCGATCTCTTGAAGTCACTGAAAGTCAGCGCGCGGCGATCAACCTGATGGTGTCGGAGGAAGACGGTGATCGACTTTGTGCAGTCGCGGGCGCCGTACCAGTGGCGATCGTGCCCAATGGTGTGGATGTCGACTTCTTTCGAGAAGATCAGGGCGCAGTCAGAAAGCCACATTCACTTGTTTTTGCTGGGGGCATGGACTGGTTCCCGAATCGTGACGCCATCGAGTGGTTATGCAGCGACATCTGGCCACAACTCGTCGCGGATGAACCGCGACGCACACTTACCATCATTGGCCGATCGCCGCCAGTTGCCGCGACGGCCTTGGCGTCGCGTGACACTCGCGTTCGAGTGCTCGGGTTCGTCGACGATGTGCGTCCCTACATTTCAGAGGCTAGCGCTTACCTTTGTCCCATTCGACTTGGTGGCGGGACCCGACTGAAAGTGCTCGATGCGTTGGCGATGCGGCGCCCTCTCATTGCGACAGGGTTGTCGGTCGACGGCTTGGCATTGGAGTCTGGTCGACACTATCTGCGTGCCGACACAGGCGAGCAATTCGCAGGAGAGCTTCGCCGGCTTGATGACGACAACCTGTTATATGCGCGGCTTCAGGCCGAAGGACGTGCGCACGTCGAGGAGCGATTTTCGTGGCGGTTCATTGGCGGCGAACTCTTCCAGGCGATTGATGCGGCTGCGCGATAAAGGGCTCGCCCGTACGTCGCCGCAGCGAAACTCCATCCAACTACCGTTTGTGTTAAGGGAGTCGATTTGCGCATCCTTTTTTTGAACCCGAGTCTTGTTCCACCGTCAACAACCGCCGGAATGGACCGGTTTCCAATGCTGCCGCCCGAAGTTGAAGGTGACATTCTTCAGCCGGTGTGGTTCGAGAGCAGCTCGGACCTTGCGGCACATCTGTTAGCGCCCGCCGATCCATACTTCCGTGCCGGGAACTTTCGCTATTTCTTCTCGTATCCGGTCGGTCCGTACAACGGGAAAGCGCGCCGGAAGACTTTTCATTTTTTCGTTTCGCAAGCGCTCAAGCTGCACCGCGAACGGCCGTATGACGCCATAGTCGTGTACTCTCACCAGACAACTGGTATGATCGGCGTTCTGATCAGCGCGATGACTGGCGTGCCGCTCATCGTCGAGATAGTAACCGCACCTGCTCTGGTCAACATCACAGAGCGCAGCGTGCCGACGTTCTTTGACCGGCTGAAGAAACTGTATTCCGATTTATGCCTGCACATCGCGGTTCTGAAGAGTCGCCGCGTGCATCTTCTGTACGACGAGCAATTGGATGGGTATCCTTTGCTGCGGCGAAAGGCTCGATCAGTCTTTCACGATTTCGTCACGACAAGCAGCGTGGGTGCGAAGAATGAGGCGAGCGATCAGCCATTCATTTTTCTGGTCGGGGCGCCGTGGTTCCTTAAAGGCGCGGATCGAGCCATCGAAGCCTTTCGCATGATCGCCGACGAGTTTCCCCGAGTTCGCCTGTGCATTCAAGGCTACTATCCCGACGTGGATGCGCTCCGTACTTTGATTGGCAACTCGGAACGCATCGAGGTGCTCAATGCCGTTCCTCACAAAGAAACCTTCGAGCGTATGCGCCAAGCCTCGGTCGTCGTACTTCCCTCACGGTGTGAAGGACTTCCGCGCGTACTTATAGAGGCGATGAGTTGCGGAGTGCCGGTGGTGGCCTCCGACGTTGGCGGAATTCCGTCGCTCGTTCGTGATGGAGTCGACGGCTACGTGGTTCCCAACGGCGATGTCCGGGAACTTGCTGCTCGACTTCGCCAGCTGCTGTCCGATAAGACGCTGCGTGAACAGATGGGGAACGCCGCTCGTACTCGCGCTCATAAGGAGTATTCCGAAGCGCATTATGCGACCGCTTTCACTCGCATGATTGCTGAAGCCACCACCCAGCCGTCGCGCGGTCCGATGGAGCCGGCGGGCGGCTGAAAGTTCTTCGAAGCCCCGCGCTCGGAGAGCAGAGTTGATCGCACCACTGAACCACAGTCTTTCATGAACTTGACCCGCATTAGTAGAGCCTCCTTCTCTGTGTGAGAGGAGGAGTCCCTGATGCCCGTCGTCCCGCTGCCTACCCGAAGGCCTATCGTGAGCAGATCATTGCATTGGCGCGCGCTGGTCGCATTCTTAAAGCGCTAGCGCAAGAGTTCGAGCTGTCCGAGCAGGCGATTCGCAATTGTATCTTTCAGGCCGAGGCGGATCGTGGGGAGCGCCCAGGCGCGCTCACTTCCGATGGAAAGATGCTGTTAGGCCGTTTCGCCGAAGCTAAGGCACCAAGCCGCGGGAGTCTGCACGCAAATGCGAGAGTATGGGTGTAATTGCCCAGCATGTGGTGCCGCGCTATTTCCCACAAAGGCCACCTTGATGGTCACACAGCCAAGGTTGAACCGCCCCGGGTTTTCAGGAGACTGGTTTAGTTGAGGACACCCACGGATGTGTGGGTGTGGTGTGTGTCGTAATACTGCGCCTCAAACTCGGCCGGCGGAACATAGCCGAGCGGTGCCAGCAAGCGCTCTTGATTGAACCAGGCGACCCATTCGAGCGTCGCCATTTCAACATCCTCGAAGCCACGCCACGGTCCGTCCCGATGGATCACTTCGGTCTTGAACAAGCCGATCACGGTCTCGGCAAGCGCGTTATCATACGCGTCGCCCACGCTCCCGACCGAGGGCGCGGCGCCAGCCGCCGCCAGGCGGCCGGTGTAGCGCATGGAAACGTATTGGGCGGATTCAATCGGTCGTCGCAACACCGGGTTGTGCGACAGATTTTAGATGGTCGTTCAGCGCCTCTGCCGGCGTCTTCCATCCTAACGTTTTGCGCGGCCTATTGTTGAAAGCCAGTGCGACGGCTTGCAG
>NZ_JANPLK010000091.1 GCF_031426495.1 Gemmatimonas sp.
AGTGGCGATCTGCTCGAGGAGAGCGTGCAGCAGCGCGCCGAGGCCTCGGGGGCGATCGCGGCCTGGATGCGGGAGGGGGAGCGTGGCCCCATCGTGGTAGCCGGCGACTTCAACCTCCCCGTGGAGTCGCAGGCGCTGCGCCATGACTGGAGGTGGCTGCGCAACGCCTTCAGCGAAGCCGGGTGGGGCTTCGGGCACACCATGTTTGCCGGCCGGCACCGGGTGCGCATCGACCACGCGCTGGTGTCGAGCGAGTTCATGGTACGCGGTGCCCACGTGCTGAGTGGGTTCCCGTCGGAGCATCAGCCGGTGGTGGCGGAGCTTGAACTCGGCCGACGGTAGAGGCGGCCGGGCGCTGGCTTCAGGCGGCGTTCCGACGCTTCTTCGCCTGAATGGCCTTCGCCAGATCTGCGGAAGTCGCGCCGAGCCCAATTAGCGCGCGCACCAGCAGGTCGAAGGACACCGACGCTTCGCCGGCCTCCATCTTCGCCACGCGCGACTGGCTCGAGTGGAGGCGCTTCGCGACCGCATCTTGCGACAGACCAAGCTTCGCTCGACGCGCACGAAGTGCATCGCTCAGGCGCAGCTTCAAATCCACCAGCGCAGACTCTTCGGCAGTCAGCTCCAAAAACTCATCGACCGTTCCGACCGCCCATCCTTGCGCGTCCAACGCCGCCATTTTTGCCTTCCGCATCGCTCATCCCTCTCCTTGGGTCACGCGATCGTAGACTCGCAGGCGTGCTCGTCCCGTCGCCAACACGTTGGCCGGCGTCGCGGCCGTCTTCTTCGCGAACACCTCCACGATTACCACGGCGTCTACGTCGAGCCGATAAAGAATTCGCCACCCAGAACGTCGGCGACTTCACCGCCCCGCGCAGCCATACAAGCGGTCGTCGCGTCGCCCTCATGAAGACAAGGTTATGTCATTGTGGACATATGTCAAGATGGACATCCCGTCGTTGCTTGGATGTCACACTGCTCAGGTACTATGGTGCTTAAGCAGTGTACTGCATAAGCGGAGGCGCAGACCTTCTATTTCGATATCGGCTCGATGACCCGGC
>NZ_JANPLK010000092.1 GCF_031426495.1 Gemmatimonas sp.
AACGCGCGCGCGATTGCCGCACCCACCTCAACATAATGACCGGGCGCGAAATCGACGACCTTGTCGGGCCGGTCGCCACGCTCGGCGCGCAGCTCTGCGCCATAGGTGCGGGTGAAGCCGGTGCGCCAAGCCAACAGCGGATCGTTGGACGCGGTATCGGTCAACGGTGCAGCGTGGCGCAGCAGCGTGACGGGGGCATCGCACAAGGCCGCAAGCGCAGCATTGCGCATCGCACTATGCAGCGAGTCCCTGGGTTCCAGCAGCCCGGGCGTGTCGAGCACGACCATTTGCGTGTCATTTTCAGTTCGGATTCCAACGACTCGCTGCCGCGTGGACTGCGCTTTGGCGGATGTGATCGCGAGCTTCTGCCCGACGAGCCGGTTGAGCAGCGTGGATTTGCCGGCGTTGGGGAAGCCGGTACGGCCACGAAGCCTGCGCGCGTCGTAGGGATATCGGGCATGCTGTATTGTTTCGGGATTTGCCGGCAGTTGCCGGCGGAAGCGGCGGAAGGTAACGGGAACGACAAAGCCCCCGCCACTGTGTGACGGGGGCTTTGCAAAGGGTGCCGGCAACGGCCTACTCTCCCGCGATCTCTCGACCGGAGTACCATTGGCGCTGTCTGGCTTAACGACCGTGTTCGGGATGGGAACGGGTGTGGCCCAGACGCTCTAGTTGCCAGCGATTTTTCATGGCCGCCGGAGGCGGCCTGAAATCGCTGATCCTATTTCAACGCGTCTCTGACGAGACGCTATTCGTACGGTTCGCACCGGCCGAACAGAAAGGGGATCTGTATTTCCAACACGTTTCTGACGAGACGCTATTCGAACGGTGTGTTACCGCAGGAAGTGCAAGTCTCTGAGAGAAACGCTTCTGACAAACTGACAACGCAGTCTGACAGACGGAGTGTGAAGTGATATGGGGCGGCACTCACTGCTTTCGGCAGGGTGCCGCATGACGTGCGCATGCTTTGCGATGATTCTTGATTGCCCATGGAAAAACCATGGGGGAGTCAAGCCGCACGGGCGATTAGGACAGCTGCGCTCGGAACGTCTTGCGACGCTTCCACGTGCTGCCTATCGACGGAGTAGTCTCCTCCGGCCCTTCAGGGGTATCAAGTACCCAGGGAGAGTTCATCTTGGGGGACGCTTCCCACTTAGATGCTTTCAGCGGTTATCGCCACCGAACATCGCTACCCGG
>NZ_JANPLK010000093.1 GCF_031426495.1 Gemmatimonas sp.
GGGCGCAAATTACTGGGGGATCTGGGGGACTGGGTGTTGCCCCGCGGGCGCACCACGACTCTGACCCCTTGAAACTGACCCTGCTTACTAGGGAGTTGCTGTTGCGATTACGCGCGTGCCTTCCGGCGACGCACCACCGCCAGCGCCACCAACCCGCTCGCCATGAGCGCGTACGTACCCGGCTCCGGGACGGTGGTCGTGGCGCCATTCACCGACACGTTGTTGATCGAGAAGTCGTTGGGCTGGTTGCTGGCGGACACACCTTCGAAGCGCACGCCGCGAATGTCGCCGTTCGTGCTGGTGATGCCTGCGAACACGGCCGAGCCGTCGCCGCCGCTGGTGGAGTTGCCTTCGAAATTGAAGAACGCGAGCACGTTCCCGGAGAAGTCGAGCGCGCTGATGCGGCCGACAAAGCTGCCGAAAAAGTCGGTCTGAAAGTTGGCACCAGCCGACGAAATGTTGCTGCTGAACATGATCGTCATCGGACCGTTATTGGCGCTGGTCCAGAGCAGCGCGTCACCGCTGGCAAAGTTGCCGGACCAGCCGGAACCCTGATTCACGCGCGTAAAGCCGGACTGCACGGCCTGGCTTACGGTGGCGGTGAGCGCGGTGTTGGTGACGTTGATGTTGAACGGGTTCGACACACTTCCGGTGGGGAGGTTCGCCCAGTTGATGAAGCCCGTGCCGCCCACCTGCGCGCGCGAGGTGAGGAGGCTGTACTGGGCCGAAGCGGTGTTGGCGCTGAAGGCGAGGGCGACGACGGCGAGCAGGGTGTTACGAAGCACGGAGGACTCCAGAAGAGGCATGGCTGAATTCGCTTACGCCACCGACCTCTTCAATAAGCGTGCCTCCGTGAAGGGTCTCTAATCCTACTATGTAGGCATGTGATTCATTACCGCTGGCGCGAGTAGCTGGGGACGGTTTGGTCCACAGGGTGTGGCTCGGGGGCTACGGAACGGCGAACACCCTAGGGAGCAGGGGGGAGGGTATCAGGCGAGAGGAAGGAGTAACCGCGCCGTTCACCTCCCTCCTGCCCCCTGATACCCTCCCCCCTGCTCACTAGGGTGTTCAGCTATCCCTCGCACTCTGGTGTACTACGTACGCACGACCCCCAATTCGGACTCACCTGTTCGGACTGTCACAGTCTCAAGACGCCGGAACCCGCCTTGGGGCGCTCGTGTTCAAGCTTGTGTTAGGACCGGTTGGTCCTATACCACATAGACATCTCGGAGCTTTTCTGATGCGTAAGCTGTCCATGCTCGTTGCTGGTGCGATGCTCGCCGTCGCTGCCCCGTCGATCGCGCAGGCGCAGGATAAGGACATCGTCGAGACGGCGGTCGCCGCCGGTTCGTTCAAGACCCTGGCCAAGCTCCTCACGGACGCTGGCCTGATCGAGACGCTCAAGGGACCGGGCCCGTTCACGGTGTTCGCGCCGACCGACGAGGCCTTCGCGAAGGTCCCGGCCGCGACGCTCGCCGCGCTCGGCAAGGACAAGGCCGCGCTCAAGAACGTGCTGCTGTACCATGTCGTCGCCGGTAAGGTGATGGCCGCCGACGCGCTCAAGCTCGCGGGCAAGGGTGCCAAGACGGTGGAAGGCCAGGAAGCGAAGATCACAGTGATGGGTGGCGTACCGATGATCAACCAGGCGCACATCGTCAAGACGGACATCGTCGCCAAGAACGGCGTGATCCACGTGATCGACGCGGTGATTCTGCCGCCGGCGAAGTAATTCGCTAACTGCGAAGTAGGGAGTAGGGAGTAGGGAGTAGGGAGTAGGGAGTAGGGAGTACGGAGTACGAAGTACGAAGTGGGAGTTGCGCGGGGTGACCATCACGGTTGCCCCGCGTTACTCTTTTTCGGACCCTCCTACCCTAGCTTCATGATCGCCTTCCGTACTCTCCTCGGCGCGGCCGTACTCGCGGCGCCGCTCGGTCTTTCGGCTCAAACCGTTGCCCCCAAGGCGCCGGCTGACCTCATCGTCACCAACGCGCGCGTGTACACGGCCGATGACGCGCGTCCGCTGGTGGAAGCATTTGCCGTTCGCGACGGGCGCGTTGCGTTCGTGGGCTCGCAGCGCGAGGCGGCGGTGCTCCGCGGGCCAAACACGCGCATGGTCGACGCCGGTGGGCGCACGGTGATCCCGGGCATGGTCGATGCCCATGCACACTTCAGTGGGCTGGCGCAGACGCTACGGTCGGTGGATCTCACGGGCACGAACAGCCTGGCCGAGGTGATCGCGCGGGTAGTGGCGAAGTCGATGTCGGTACCCAAGGGCACGTGGATCACGGGCCGTGGCTGGGATCAGAACGACTGGGGCGTCACGGACTTCCCCACGCACGACGCACTCACGGCGGCGCTGCCGGATCATCCGGTGCTGCTGGAGCGCGTGGACGGACACGCCACCTACGCCAACATGGCCGCGATGAAGGCGGCGGGTGTGACGGCGGCCTCGAAGGCGCCGGTGGGTGGTCAGATCATCAAGGATGCGAAGGGCAATCCCACGGGCGTGTTCGTGGACAATGCCAGCGACGTGCTCGAGAAGCAGGTCCCGGCTCCCACGGCGGCTGAGTACAAGAGCGCGCTCAAGGAAGCCATCGCGGTCATGCACAGCTGGGGACTCACGGGCATGCACGATGCCGGCGCCACGCGCGCGGCGATCGACACGTACGAAGAGCTGGCCAAGGCGAAGGAGTTGAATCTCCGTTTGTACGTGATGATCGGCGACGACAAGGCCGCGCTCGATCACTTCTTCGCCAAGGGTCCGCAGTCGGCGATGTACGACGGGCAGCTGTGGGTGCGGGCGGTGAAGCTATACGCCGACGGCGCGATGGGCTCGCGCGGGGCGGCCCTGTTGGAGCCGTACAGCGACGACCCGAACAACTCGGGGTTGTTGAAAAGCACGCAGGAGCACATCCGCGAAGTGGCCGAGCGTGGGCTCAAGGCGGGATTCCAGATCAACTCACACGCGATCGGCGACCGCGGCAATCGCGTGGTGCTCGACGCGTACGAGCAGGCGCTCAAGACGGTGCCCACGGCCGATCATCGCTTTCGCGTGGAGCATGCGCAGATCCTGCATTACGATGACATCCCGCGGTTTGCCCAGCTGGGTGTGATACCCAGCATGCAAGCCAGCCATCAAACCAGTGACATGTACTGGATCGGCAAGCGACTCGGTCCCACGCGCTTGTATGGTGCGTACGCGTGGCAGTCGCTGTTGCAGACGGGCGTGGTGATTCCGAACGGCAGTGACTTTCCGGTGGAGCAGGTGAATCCGCTCATCTCGTTCCATGCGTCGATCGCGCGTCAGGATGCCCGCGACTGGCCGGCCGGCGGCTGGTTCCCCGAGCAGAAGATGTCGCGTGAAGACGCGCTGCGCAGCATGACGATCTGGCCGGCGTACGCGGGCTTTCAGGAATCGTCGATGGGATCGCTCACGGCGGGCAAGTTCGCCGACTTCGTGATTCTCGATACGGACATCATGCGGGTGCCGGTAGAGATGGTCATGAAGGCGAGAGTGGTGTCCACGTATGTCGGTGGGAAGTCGGTGTACGAGGCGGCCAAGTAGATCGTGTGAGTTTGGGGTTGTGAGTTGAAGTGTGGAGTTGTGGGTTGCCGACGAACAGCGCTTAACGCAGAACGCGAAACTTTTACTCACTACTCGAAACTCACAGGCGATCTCCCGAATGCGCACTGTCTCTCTCCTCCCCGCCGCCACCGAAATCATGGCGTTCCTCGGCGCCACGGACCATCTCGTGGGTGTGACGCACGAGTGCGATTACCCCGACGTGGTGATGTCGCGCGCGCGGGTGACGAAGAGCAGCTTGCCGCACACCAGCGACCCGGCGGCCATCGATGCGGCGGTGCGCGAACTGCATGGTGCGGGGCACGCGCTGTACTCGATGGACGAAACGCGCATTCGGGCGCTGCATCCCGATGTGCTGCTCACGCAGGCGTTGTGCGAGGTGTGCGCCATCACCGAGACCGATGTGCGCGCGCTGGCCGCGAAGCTGCAGCCGGTTCCGAACATCGTGACACTCGGCGGCACCTCGCTGGATGGCGTGTACGCCGACATCCAGGCTGTCGCGCAAGCGATGAATGCCAGCGACGAAGCGGAAGAACTGCTGGCCGGGCTGCGCGACCGCGTGAAGCATGTGCACGACATCCTCAAAGCCGCCAAGGCCCCGCGGCCACGCGCCGTGCTGATCGAGTGGACCGACCCGGTGTACATCGCCGGTCACTGGGGCCCGGAACAGCTCAAGCGCGCCGGTGGCTTCGACGTGCTCGGCACCGCTGGCATGCACTCCACCACGGTGCCGATGGAGCAACTCGCGCACGCCGACCCGCAGTTCGTGCTGTTCGCGCCGTGCGGCTACTCGCTCGCGGCGTCGGTCGCGGAGGCGAAGCGGTGCATGGCGCTACCGCAGTGGTCGTGGCTGGCGGGCCGTCAGGTGTGGGCGCTGGACGCGAACGGTTTGGTGAGCCGGCCAGGCCCGCGCATCGTGGATGGCATCGAAGCGATGGCGCGGATTTTCAATCCGTTGCTGTTCACGGCGATTGATGCGAGGCATGCGGAAAGGGTGCGGTGAGAGTACGGAGTAAGGGGTAGGGAGTAAGGGGAGTTTCAAGGGGTCAGAGTCGTTGTACGCCGGGGGGGAACGACCAAGAACCCGAGTAACAATCTAGCACGGGGGGGCGGACCCCGCACCCAAAAACCCCCCCCA
>NZ_JANPLK010000094.1 GCF_031426495.1 Gemmatimonas sp.
TTGCTGGGTCGGTGGCTGATGGGGTGGGGTTTGTGTCGTTTTTTGGGTTTGGGTTTTTGGTTTTTTTTCCTGGCCCCTCATTGTTTTCCGGCGCCCAACCCACTACTCTGACCCCTTGAAACTAGGAAGCAGGGTGGAGCGAAGCGCGACCCATTACCCCACCCACATCTTGACCGCCATCGCCACCATCAACGCCGCAAACATTTTTCGCAGCACCGATGCGTCCACATGCGTGGCGATCTGGGCGCCGAAGTACGCGCCGATGGCCATGCCGACGGCGATGAACAGCGCGTCTTTGGGCTGCAGGTGTCCGGCCTTGTAGTACGCCATGGCGCCGACGGCGGCGCCTAATGGGAGCACGAGGGCCGCGAGTGATGTGCCGGCGGCCTGCTGCGGCGGCATCTTGGCGAGGTAGATCAGCGCGGGCACAATCACGATGCCGCCGCCGATTCCGAAGATGCCGGAGAGGACGCCGGCACCGACGCCGATGGCGATCAGGAGGAGGATCATGCACCAAGGATAGCACCTATATTTGGGCTATGCTTTCTGAATCCTCCGTAGCCTTTCTAAAGCGCCTGCTCGACACGCCCGGTCCGTCGGGCTTCGAAGGCGCACCGGCGCGCGTCTGGCGTGCCGAAGCCGCCACGTTCTCCTCCGTGAAGGCCGATGTCGTCGGCAACAGCCTCGCGACCGTCGAGGGCAGCGGTGGCCCCACGATCCTGCTGGCCGGTCATATCGACGAGATCGGTGTGATCGTGACCTACATCGACGAGAACGGCTACCTCTACTTCGAGCCGATCGGTGGATGGGATCCGCAGGTGCTGGTGGGTCAGCGCATGCGCTTCCTCGGTCGCCACGGCGACGTGTTCGGCGTGATTGGCAAGAAGCCGATTCACCTCATGAAGCCGGACGAGCGCGAAAAGGCGTCGAAGATCACCGACTTGTGGGTCGATATCGGCGTCAAGAACAAGGCCGAAGCGATGGAGCATCTGGAGATCGGCGACGCCGGCGTGATCGATGCGCGCGTGATGGAGATGCCGAACAATCGCATTGTGTCGCGCGCCATCGACGACCGCATCGGCGCGTTCGTGGTGCTCGAAGCGCTGCGTCGCTACGCCGCCAAGCCGGGCGCCGCCCGCGTGATCGCGGCCGCCACGGCGCAGGAAGAAATCGGCTACGCCGGCGGCGGTGCACGCGTGGCCGCCCAGCAGCTCGACGCCGCCATGGCGATCGCGGTGGACGTCACGTTCGCCACCGATCATCCGGGCGTGGAGAAGAAGGAACTCGGCGAACACAACGTGGGCGGTGGACCGGTACTCACCCGCGGGTCGATCGTACACCCGGTGGTGTTCCGCCTACTGGCCGACACGGCCAAGAAGCTCGAGATCCCGTACTCGGTGCACGCGGCGGGCCGCTTCACGAGCACGGACGCCGACGGCATCCACCTCACGCGCGATGGCGTAGCCACGGCCCTGCTCTCGATCCCCAACCGCTACATGCATTCGCCCAACGAACTCGTGTCGCTCGACGACCTGGATCGGGCGGCGGATTTGATCGCGGAAGCTTGTCGGGCTGTTACGGCGGACACTGACTTTACTGCGCGGTAGGGGTTGAGGGTTGGGTGTGCTGGCGGAGCCGTCCGCGATGCTGGCCCCTTAGCCGAGTAGAGATCCGAGTCGCCGAGCATTTTTCTCGACCCGGCGCGGGGCGCCGAGTCTCGAAAAACGAGTCGGCTTTCGGACTCTCTCGGCTGCGGTGCCAGCGGCGCGGACTGGTGTCGTGCGAACCAAAGCGCGTGGCGCCGGAAAGATGGAGTGAGGCTGCGTGGTTCCCGTGTGGCCTCGTGCGGGGCGATCGGCGGTGACGCGGAAGACGGTCGCCGGGCGACTGTCGTTTGCGTTGGGGGCGGTAATCACACCACAGCAAACAGCGCCTCGCACGGTTCCCTGCTGCGAGGGGAGGCCGAGAGTCCCCGGCCGACGACTCGTTTCCTCGAAGGTCGGCGCGCAGCGACGGCCGAGAGGAAATGCTCGGCGGCCGGGGATCTCCTCGGCCGCCCCGAAGCCTGCGCCGACCGAAGCGCAGTTTCAGCAGTTCAAGCGATAGTAGCCCGCAACCGAACGACAGCCGCCGCCACTTCGGGGTCAGCGTCACCAGCGAGTGAATCGATGGCGCCCATCACGGCGTACCCGCGTGCGCGAACGAGGGCCTCGAGGGCCGCAATGCGAATCCACGCGTCGCGATTGGTCTGACGTTCGCCCGGCTCCGCCGCGGCCGCTGGCTGCGCGATGCGCAGCAGTCGCTGAATCGCGTCGGCGCTGCCCAGCTTGCCGAGTGAGGCGAGCATTTCGAGCGCCACGTCTTCATCGCGCTCCTTGTCGAGCGCAGCGGCCAGTCGAGCGGCGGGCGGGCGCACGCCACCACCGCCGATGCCTGGCAGGCCGTACGCAGCGGCGGCGATGCGGCGCACTTCGGGATGTTGGTCTTCGATCACGCCGTGCAAGCCGTGCATCGCCTTGGCCGTACCGAGTCGCATGAGGGCGCGGGCGGCGGCGATACGGATGCGATCGTCGTCGTGTGTGAGCAGCGGCAGCATGGCCACGTCGGCCTGTTCAACGCCCATTTCACCCAGCAGCGCGACGGCGTTGCGCACTACGAACCAGCGATTGTCGCGCACGAGATCGAACAGCATCGTGGCATGGAGATCGAGCGCGACGATACTGTCGAAGTAGGCGCGTCGGGCCTGGCTTTCCTGCGAACTCATGAGCTCCTGCACCAGCACTTCGACGGTAGCGTCACCGGCGCGAGCCATGAGTTCGAGCGTGATCGTCCGCTCGGGCGTGTAGGGCACGCGGGTGGCCAGCAGGCGCAACGAGGTGCGGTGTAGCAGCCGTCGCATGATGCGTTCGCCGCCCAGTCGCCCACCACCGCCGCCGACCGTGTGTACGTGTTGCATCGTGGCGCGCGCGATCGATTCGATGGTGAGTGCGTCACCGCGAAATTCGGCGCCGTCGATAAGCTCGACGAGCAGATCACTGGCGGCCAGGGCGGCGTCGTCGGTGCGGGCGGCGGCCAGTCGCGAAAGGGCGTTCGCAACGGCGCTGCCGCCGACCGTGCTGGTCCCGATCCCGCTGTCGTCGATCACGCCGGGGCTGGAGGGCGTGATGCGGGGCATCGGATCGGCGCCGGGCTGCAGCGGCGTGACGAGCACACTCCACGAGCGCAGCAACTCGCGGGGCTGCTCGTCGCTCGTGACCGCGCGCGTGATGGTGGTGGGCGTGTCTCCCGACAGCGGGCGGGCGTCTTCACCGGTACGGAACGGTTGCGCCAACAGCGAGGCGAGCGTGAGCAGTTCACCGGGCGCGGCACCCTGACGCACGGTGATCGACCCGATGCCGAGGGTGAGGGAGCGGCGGAGCAATCCGCCGAGCAGCGGATCGTCGGCGGCGAGGCGACGCTCGATGGGCACGCCCTCGAGCACGAGCTGCCCGTCGATGATGCGGCACAGCAGGGCCCCGTCGCGGGACCGCGCGGTGAGCTGGCGGAGGGCATCGCGCACCAACGGCTGCATGACGAGCTCAGCGTCGATCTCGCGCGTCTTTTCGGGCGGGCGCAGGGCCTGCACCGTGACCACCCGATCGATCAGCAGCGCGAGGGCCCGAAGTACCGCGCGGGACGAACGGCCGTCGGGCACTGCACGCTGCATGCCGCTGTCGGTCGAGCTCGCACCAGGAGTGCTGCGTCGGTAGCCAAGGGGACCCATGCGCGAGAAGTTACGAAGCGGGCCGGTCGATGGCGATAGCGCGCGCGCCTTATCTTCCGGACATGGGACACCACGATCTTTCCGCCACGCCGTCGGACACGGCCATGTCGGACAATTCCATGTCGGACAATTCCATGACCGATGGTGTGACGCAGACCACCGAGTTGCCGCTCTATTGGCGGGCCGATGGGCCGCCGGGCGCGCCGCCGCTGTTGTTGTTGCACGGTGGCCCGGGCGCGCATCATGACTATCTGTATCCGCAGATGCGGTCGCTGTCGGATACGTATCGCGTGATCACGTATGATCAGCGTGGTGGGGGCAAATCCAAGACAGACGATCCGACGCCGATCACGTGGCAGACGCAGGTGCGGGATCTCGCCCAAATCGTCACGGAGTTCGGCCTTATGCCGCCCACGATCGTGGGCTACTCGTGGGGTGCGCTGCTCGCGATGCTCTACGCGATACAGTGTGCGAAGGACGGCGATGCGCGTCTCGCTCCGGCACGTCTCGTGCTGGTGTCGCCGGCGCCGATCACCCGTGCCTGGCGCGACGAGTTCGAAGCGTCGCTCTCCGCGCGCGGGCGAAGTGCAACGATACTGGCGATGCGCGAGGAACTCGCGGCCTCGGGCCTGCGTGAGCGGGATCCGGCCGCGTATCGCCAGCGTGGGTTCGAGTTGAGCGTGGCCGGATATTTCGCCGACCCGTCACGTTCTCGTGCACTCACGCCCTTTCGCGTCACGGGTCGTGTGCAGCAGTCGGTGTGGGAGAGCTTGGGTGAATTCGACATCAGGGACGAGTTACGTGCCGTGCACTGCCCGACGCTCGTCATCCATGGTCGACAGGATCCTATTCCGCTCGAGTCGGCTGCCGCCGTTGCGCAGTCGTTGAGCGCCGAGTTCATCGCGTTGGACGACTGCGGGCATGTGCCCTACGTCGAACAGCCGGAACTCTTATTTGCCGCCATACGTCGATTCCTCGCTGAGAGCCATGGTTCCCTTCGGTCCGGTCACGCACACTCCACTCACCACGATTCACGTTGATGGCCGCGAGGTGCGCGTGACGTTGCACACGGCGCACGACGGCATCGAACTGGTGGGACGCCTGTTCTTCGCCGAACCGGGATGGGCGAACAACGGCATCCCCGATCGCGGCGTCCTGCCCGGCCGCACCCTGCACGACGTGGAGCTGCTGGCTCGCGATCTGCGCCCGGAGGAGCTGACGCAGCGCTGCCGCCGCGCGAACGCCGAGAAGCGGCGCTTCCACGGCCTGCGCCAGCTCACGCTGGAGCTGCTGTCAAAGGTGCGCTACATGAACCAGGTCGCGGTGAGCGTACGGACGGGGCTGCTGGACAGTGAGGCGGCCAGTCAGGAGTTGGACCTGACGGAGGAGCAGATGGGGCAGTTGGTGAAGCAGGTAAGGCATTTGGCGGGGATTGAGGGATAGGAACAGCAAACTCCCTAGGTAGCAGGGGGGTATCAGGACGGAGGAAGCAGGAGGTGCGCGGTTCACCTCCTTCCTGCCCCCTGATACCCTCCCCCCTGCTCACTAGGGAGTTAGGAGTTCTTGTCCCGCGAACCACGCTAGATTTCCTGCATGGATTGCCGCTCCGCCGCCTTCGCCCTGACGCAGATCGCTACGCTCCTCGAGTTGCACGACGAGGATCGGTTTTCGGTGCGAGCGATGCAGACCGCCGCACGAGTCGTGGCATCGCATGGTGAGACGGATCTCGGTCAGGCGATGGCGCGCGACTTGGCGGCGGAGGATGTGATTGCGCCGGCGGCCATCGAGGTGCTGCGTGATCTCGCGATGAGCAACGGCTCGGCCCTGCTGGAGCGACTCCAGGAAGAGACGCCCGAGGGCTTGCTGGAGATGTTGCGCGTGCCCGGGTTGGGGCCGTCGCGCATCCGCTCCATCCACGACGGCCTGCACATCGACTCGCTGCTGGATCTCGAATTGGCGGCGCGCGATGGACGGCTGGCCGAGTTGCCGAAGTTCGGCGCCAAGACGGCGGAGAAGATCCTCAAGGGCATCGCCGATTTGCGCGCGACCGGCGCCTACGTGCTCTGGCAACATGGTCGTGCCGAGGCCGAGCGGATTGCCGAGGCGATTCGCGCCAATCCGGACGTGTTGCGGCTCGAGATCGCGGGCTCGATCCGTCGCCGTATGGAGATCGTGCGTGACGTGGACGTGGTGTGCGCGGTACGGGGCAGCCCCAGCGTGGTGGCCGCATCGTTCGCGCAGCTGCGTGGGGTGAAGGAAGTGCTGGGCGGCGGTGGCCGCACGCTGTCGCTGCGCCTGGAAGACGGTGTGCGCGTGGACGTGCACTGCGTGCGTCCGGAACAGTTCGCGCTGGCGCTCTGGCGCGCCACGGGCAGCAGCGCGCACGTAAAGCAGATCACCGAGCGCGCGGCAGGGCTGGGCTTTGTGCTGGCGGGCGACGAACTGCGCGATCGTGACGGCGCACTGGTGTCGATTCCCGACGAGCCCGCGCTGTATGCGCGACTGGGCTTGGCGTACGTGGTGCCCGAACAGCGCGAAGCGATGGGCGAGGTGGAGGCCGCTGCACGCGGCCCGTTCCCCACGCTGATCACCGAGGCGGACTTGGTGGGTGCCCTGCACTGTCATTCGCAGTACAGCGACGGCGGCGCCACTATCAGCGACATGGCCAACGCGGCGCGGGCGCGTGGACTGCGCTATCTGGGCGTCTCGGATCACTCGCAGTCGAACACCTACGCCGGTGGCCTGGCACGCGATGCAATTCTGCGACAGCACGATGAGATCGATGCGCTGAATGCGCACTATGTGGCGCAGGGAATCGGGTTCCGCGTGCTCAAGGGCATCGAGGCGGACATCCTGCCCTGCGGTCGCGTGGACTACGATGCGGCGTTTCTCGATCGCTTCGACTTCGTGATCGGGTCGGTGCACTCGCGCTACGGCATGAACGAGCGGCAGATGACGGACCGCGTGCTCAAGGCCCTCGACGATCCGCATCTCACGATCCTCGGCCATCCCACCGGCCGCCTGCTGCTCACGCGCGAACCGTACGCGATCGACATCGCGGCGATCATCGAGAAGGCCGGCGCCGTAGGCGTGGCGGTGGAGCTCAACGCTGATCCGCACCGTCTCGACATCGACTGGCGGGCGTGCCGCATAGCGCAGGAGAAGGGCGCGCTGGTGAGCATCGGCCCCGACGCCCATTCCCCGCAAGGGTTCGAGCACCTCGAACTCGGCATCGCGAGCGCACGGAAAGGCTGGCTCACACCGGCCAACGTGCTGAACACGCGTACCGCCGACGAAGTGTTGGCGTTCGCACGCGCGCGCCGTGGAGGCGTGGCCTCGACGTTGCCGCCGCTACGTGTGATGCAGGGCTGATGGCGGCACGCAAGACCACGAAGACTTACGGGCAGAAGCCGTCGCAGCGCGCGGCGCTGGTCTCGCGGTCACCGAAAACGAAAGCGAACAAGTTGGCTATCGCCACGGTCGTGCTGGAGCGCCTGAAGGCCGAGTATCCTGATGCGCATTGCGAACTGGACTATCGCAATCCGTTCGAGCTGTTATGCGCCACAATTCTCTCGGCGCAGTGCACGGATGTGCGCGTGAACATGGTCACGCCGGTGCTGTTTGCGCGCTATCCGAATGCCGAGTCGCTGAGTGTCGCGCGGCAAGAGGACGTGGAGGAGATCGTGCGCACCACCGGGTTCTTTCGCGCGAAAGCGAAGAGCCTGATCGGCATGGGCACGATGCTGGTGGACCGTTTTGGTGGCGAGGTACCGCGCACGGTGGCCGAGCTGGTGCCGCTACCAGGGGTTGGGCGCAAGACGGCGAATGTGGTGCTGGGCAATGCGTTCGGCATCAACGAGGGCATCGTGGTAGACACGCACGTGCAACGGCTGGCGCGACGCTTGGGGCTCACGCGTGAAGCCGACCCGATCGGGATTGAAAAGGCGCTGATGCCGCTGTTTCCACGAGAGGACTGGGCGCTGCTCAGCCACTTGTTGATTTGGCACGGACGACGGCGGTGCTTCGCGCGGAAACCAGAATGCGCGGCGTGCGTGGTGAGAGAGGTCTGTCCGAGTTGCGAGGCTGTTTGAACGGCTAGGGACGCTAAGAGTCAACAGCGCTAAGAGTAAACGGCGAAACTGGCTTTGGGCGGTGGGCTTGACCGGCGAGCATTCCGACGAGGGCAGCGGCCACGATCGTGGCATGGCCGAACGTATTGCGGGTGCTTACGCCGCTACGAGCTGCGTCAACGAGAGCAGATTCCCGTCAGGATCCTTGAACCACGCGACACGCGCTCCCCCGGGTGCCGTCCACACGCCGTCGGCATCCTGCTCCATGAAGCCGAAGCGCTCGAACTCCACCCCTCGTGCGCGCAACGCAGCAATAGTGGTCGTCGCGTCGTCAACGTGCCATCCGAGCGACGTGAAGGGATGCGGCGAGAACTCACGAATCTTCTGCAGTCGCAGAGGCACGCCCGCGAGATCGAACACCAGCGCGAACGGATCGTCGGAGATCAGCCGCAACCCCAACACATCGCCGTAGAATACCTGTGCGCGCTCGACGTCCGTGATCGCGAGAAATGCCACCGGTTGTGTACTTCCGAGCATCACTCCTCCGTTCACGCCGTTAGCTGTTGGCGCCGTTTGCCGTTCACGCCGTTAACTCTTAGCGCCCCTACTTTTTAGCGCCGTTACTTTTTAGCGCAGTCAACTCTTAGCGCAGCTCATCTGTTGAGTTTCACCACATCGCCAGCACGAAGTACCTCCACCCCGTCACCCCATTCACGATCGTCACTCCGGCCGCGCTCGTCCCGACGCCCGTCACGCCGCAGTACACGTCTTCGTTCGTGACCGGCGTTTGCGTCACCGACAGCCACGTGCGGCCATCGATGCTGATCCAGCAGGCCACGAACGGCAGCTTGTTGTTCGCCACCGCAGCCGCCGGTAACGGCATCACGAAGGTGCCGCTCAAACTGAAAATGCCGCTGCTCTCGATGCGATTCACGACGCCTGAGGGTCCCTGAGGCCCCGCCGGTCCCGTGGCGCCCGTTGCTCCAGTGGCACCAGTGGCGCCGGGCGTACCGGGAGCGCCCGGCGTACCGGTCGGACCCGCAGGCCCCGTTGGCCCTGCCGGTCCTTCCGGGCCCGTGCACGCCGCGAGCACCAGCAGCGACGCCGTGGTGATCAGCGTAGTCACGCGCGAGCGAACGGCAACGAGCAGCGAAGCGGTCACTTGGTCACTCCACGAAAGCGTGGTGTATAGTCGGGGAAGATCGCCGACAGATTGCGGTTGTTGAGACGGTTCTGCACCACTTCAGCGAGCACGTCACGCATGTCGATCGTGACCTTCAGATCCTGCCCGTCTTCGAGCTGTTCGCGTTCGAGACCGGGCCACTGCGTGATCACCTGTCCGCCGGCGATCGCCTTGCCCATCAGGAACATCACGCTGGCGCGGCCGTGATCGGTGCCGAGGCTACCGTTCTCGCGCGCGTTGCGTCCGAATTCGGTAGTCGCAATCAGCGTCACGCGATAATTGATCGGCCCCTGCATGAGGTCCTGCCAGAACGCGCCGAGGGCGCTGGCGAATTCCGTCATGTTGTCGGCCAGCACGCCACCGATGGAGCCCTGATTGGCGTGCGTGTCCCAACCGTTCGCATCGACGTGCGCCGCTTCGAGTCCGATATCACCTTTGATCATCGTGGCGATCGCACGCAAAGCCTGCCCCAGATTGTCGTTGCGATAGGTGGCGCCGTTGGCCGGGCGATAGCCGTTGAAATCGAGTTTGTTCAGCAGGGCGACCGTCGCCATTCCGTCGATGGCGCTGTCGCGCATCGGCGTCCAGGCGCCGTTGTAGAGGCGCTGCAGCGCCGCCGTGTTGGGAGACGCTACGCCGAACGAGGCCGGCCGTGGCACCGGCAAGCTCTTGGGCGCACCGGCGAGTGTGCGTGGCATGCCGTAGGTGATCGACGTGGCACGCATGGGCGCGGTGGCATCGACCGGCGCGCTGGTCGCGAGATGACGGGCCAGCCACCCCGACTGAATCGTGTAGTCCTCGGGCTTGCCCTGCTCGAGATAGCGCTCGGCCTCGAAGTGCGAACGCGACTTCGTGGCCGACTGTCCGCACGCGTGCACCGCCAGCAGCTCACCCGACAAGTACGGCGCCATCAACGGCGCCATCGTGCGCGGCAGCATGAAGAACGTGCCGAGCGCGAGTCCGCGGTTGGGCGAGTTGCTGTCGGGGCGTGGAATCGCGAGCGTGGGGCGCAACGCGTAGTAGGTGGGATCGGCGTAGGGGGCGACGAGCGTTAACCCGTCGGCACCGCCGCGCAGAAACACCGACACCAGCACATCGCGCACACCGTCTTCGGATTCGGCGAACTGCACCGACGGCAACCACGACGGCAGCGTGGCCGACGCGGCGCCGATCGAGCCGAGTTCGAGAAAGCGGCGCCGACTCACGTGTCGGTATTCGTCGCATGCGACATCATCGCGCGGATGAGTCATGGAGTCGGATGACATCAGCGGACCGTCAGTAGAACTGGAATTCGGGCGCCATCGTGGCGAGGTGCAGCGCGTCGAGCACGCGACTGCGCGAAATGCCGACGGCGAGCCACGCACGCAGCTCCGCGTCGAGATCGGCCGACATCTCGCCACCGAAGAGCCGCGAGCGAATCGCGGCCACGACACCGTCGACCGTTGGCGTGGCGAGAAACGCATCGAGATCCACGATCGTCCAGCCGCCGGTGGTGTTGGCGACCTGCAGCACGGTGTTCACGTTGTTCCACCGGTCGATGATCATTCCCGCCCAGAACTCGGCGCGATCGGGATATCCATCGGGCGTGGGCCATCCGCCGACACGATGGCCCATCGCTTCGAGCGGGAAGTACAGTCCGTCGAAGTCACGACGCACATCGGCCACCGGTACCGCCCGCGCGCCGGTGGTGCGCAACGCCGACACCATGAGATGCATGGGCCGCTTCAACTTGGCCGGTGCGCGCATGAGGTTCTCGCGCGAGAGCACGGCGCGGAGGATGGCCTTGATGTCGCCACCGCTGCGCGTGTACGCCGTGACCACCGCACCGATCTGCGCATCGGTGGGATCGGGGCGCACGAACCAGCGCAGCAGCTTGGCCGCGATGAAGCGTTTGGTGGCGGGATGATTCGCCAGCATCGCGGCAAAGGCGATGCCTTCGTCCATGCCCGCTGTGCCGGTGCCAGGCGTGCGCGCCGGAAAGTTCATCCCGAACACCGTCTTCGCCTCGAAGTCGTGCAGCTCGGCCTTGTACTGGAAGATGCCCTGCCCATCGACGGACCAGCCGGTGAGCACACGGGCGAGTTCGCGCACATCGCCCTGCGTGTAGCCGCCATCCCAGCCCACGGAATGCAGCTCCATCAGTTCGCGCGCGTAGTTCTCGTTGATGCCCCACTTCGTGTTCCACACCTGGTCGAGATACCAGAGCATCGCCGGGCTGCGCATGCTGGCGTTGATCAAATCACTGACCTTGCCGAGCGCGTGTGGACGAATGACCCGCTGCTCGTGAAACAGCTTGAGGCTGTACGCGCCATCGATCGGCACGTGGAAGTGGTCGGACCAGAATTCGACCATGCGCTCGAACAGCGTGCGCTCGGAGAGCATGGCGCGTTCGACCGTCATGCGGCCAAGCGGGCGAATGATCTGGAAGTACGGACTGCCGCTGTCGGCGATGGTCATGGCCTGACGCGGCGTGAGCGCCAGCAGATCGCGGTAGGTGGCGGCGAGATAGCGGTCGCTGGCGGTGTCGTCGATGCGCTGCGGGTTGAGCTGCTCCTCGAGGTAGGCCTCGTAGCCGAGCTCGAAGGCGCGGGCGACTTGGGGGGCGGTGTGGCCGTGCGAGGTCCGGCGCAGCAGCCGGAGCTCGGGCGACGTCCAGAACGCCTGCTGGCCGAGCTGGCTCAGGAGGCCGCCCAGCCGAGCATTGCGGGTCGAGGGAAGCTGGGCAGCAAGGGGAGCCGGGGCGAGTGCGGCCCCGGCCGAGGCCAAAACGGCCCCGCTGGCGGCGGCGCCGAGCCCCGTCTTCAACCATTCCCGGCGGTTGGTCTTCATGGCAGCGAGTATCCTACCCGACGGGCTGCTCTGTCAATGCGCGGGGATCGCATTAGTTTTCCCGTCTTCACACCCAATAGGATCCAGGAGACACAGTGGCCAAGCTGGCAACGTTCGAGACCACCAAGGGGACCCTTGTCGCCGAGTTGTATCCGGCCGAGGCGCCCAAGACCGTAGAGAATTTCGAGAAGCTCGCGAATCAGGGGTTCTATGATGGCGTGAAGTTCCATCGCGTGATCGATGAATTCGTGGTGCAGGGCGGCGACCCGTACTCACGCGATCTGCCCGCGGGCGATCGTCGCGTCGGCACGGGCGGCCCGGGCTGGCAGATTCCGTGCGAAACGGCCGGGAACCCGCACAAGCACGAAGTGGGGGCGCTGTCGATGGCACATGCCGGCAAGAACACCGGTGGCAGCCAGTTCTTCATCGTGCTGAGCGAGGCGAACACGCGCCACCTGAACGGCGTGCACACGGTATTCGGCAAGGTCACGACGGGGCTCGAGTTCCTGCCCTCGATTGTGGCGAATGATGGCATGGTCTCGGTGCGCGTCACCGACGCCGACTGACTTTCTCCGGAGATCTGAGATGGGCGGACACGCACAGCAGGGCAGCGACAAGGGTGCCGCGTTCATGGGCCTGATCGGGGGTGCCGTGTTGGTCGGCGCGATCCTGTACGGGATTGTGATCTGGACGAACGGCAAGTTTGAGGGGCACGAGGCGGAGAAGAAGGCGGCGGTTGCCGTCAGTGTGAGTCCGCTGGTTGGGTAACTGCAAACTCCCCAGGTAGCAGGGGGGAGGGTATCAGGTAGGAGGGGGCAGGACTGCGGAAACGCGGTCCTGCCCCTTTCCGCATGGCCGTCCTGCCTCCTGCCCCCTGATACCCTCCCCCCTGCTTCCTAGGGCGTTTGCAGTTCTCAGACTGTCAGAGAAGGCGTTCAAGGGCGTTCAAGGGGTCAGAGTCGTTGAACGC
>NZ_JANPLK010000095.1 GCF_031426495.1 Gemmatimonas sp.
GGGGGTGGCCCGCGTGCGGCTATATTGTGCGCACTGGGGTTATTTTTCGTTTCTCGCCGCTAAACAACGACTCTGACCCCTTGAACCTGAGGCGGCTATTCTACACCGCATGCCTCTCGACCAACTGTTCCTTCTGCGCGCCGACTTCGCCGACCCCGCCCTCGGCCCGGGCACGTACCACTGCACCGACTGCGCTCGCATTGAAGGGTTGCTGAGTTTCTTCCCCGCGCTCCGCACGCAACTCGACGTGACGTACGTCGACTTCCCGCGGCCGCGCGCGCCGATCGTGGCGCTGCTCGGGGAGGCGTATCAGAACTGTCCGGTGCTGGTGGTGCTGAACGCGCCTGAGCGGCACGCGGCGTTGCTGCGGGAGAGCGCGGTTACGGGGCAGCGGTATTGCACGGGCGCCGACGACATCACGGCGTACCTGCACGCCGCGTACGGGGTGAGTGCGGCGCATCCGTAGGTGTTAGGCTCATAGCATGAGCCGCCGTGCCACCGCGCGCTCATCATGTTCGAACGCATCCGCGAAGCTTTCGACCTCGTCCTTGGTGAAGCCGAGTGCCTTCGCGACGGCGCGCCACGAGGAGACTCCGCGTTCGACCTCGCCGACGATGGTCGCCGCGCGGCGCTTGGCGAGTCCGAAATAGCGCGCGGTGTCCATCAGCGCCTCGAGTGACGCCGCGGGGCCGGCCTCTTCGCTGATCCACGTCTTGAGCTCGCGGACGCGATCTGGAAACGGATTGATGTCGAACGCGGGGGACAATCGCCACAGGTCTGCGTCGACGTGGAGAAATCCATGGTTGTGGAGATGGTCATCCACGTTGTTGATGAGGATCGAGAAGGCGATGCGTCGCCAGAGCTCTTCGAGATCCGCGGTGGCATCGGCACTCTTTTGGCGAATGACGTCGGCAATCTCTGTGTAGGAGTGTTCTCCGGTGTCTCCGGCCGGGAGTGCCATGAGCGTGGCGGACGACACGAAGAGCAGCCGTTGCACGTTGCCGGTTCGTGAATCGCGTACGCGGTCGAACCGTCGGATCACGGCCACCGGCACGCCGTCGCTGTCTTCGAGGCGTGCGTTGGCGGCGTGAATGTTGGCGGCGCGTGCGAGGTGCAAGGCGAGGACTTCCGCCTTGGTATACGCGCGCTCGTCGGCGATGCTCGGAAACTTGCCGAGGCAGAGTCCCCACTCGTCGTCGACGATCGTACACTTCGGCCGCATGCCCCCGAGTGACGTCCCGCGACCGCGCAGATAGTCGAGGTCCGCCATGGTCTCCGTGTTCTGCTCGACGGCGCGCGTGGCGCGGAACAGGTCTCCAAGTTCGAGGAGCGGTGGCGTGGTGCGCGACCCGGCTGCGTGCGCTCGCTGACAAACTCCGTGTTCGTCCAGGAAACGGAGTGCGCCAACGCGCGCCTCGTCATCGACGGCCAGCAGGAAGTCGAGTGCCGTGAGCAGGGGGTCGACACTCTCGCCGCGAGCCTTGGCTTCCTGTCGCTGCTTGGCGTGATGCCGGAGAATCACGCGTCGCGCCCAGCCGTCTGGCTCCGTATCCGCGATCGCACCGTGGAACCGCGACCCCGTGGCGCTTGCGGCATGAGGGGGAAACTGCGGGCCGGCGACGAGTGGAAGCGTTGGATCGATCGGATAGCGCCGTTCGCTCGACAGCCAGCTCTGGTCGTACACGAAGGCCGCGTGTTCCCGGCGACCATCCTGTGTGAATCGGAGATGCCCGGCCAGGACGTCTCCCACGAGGACCTCAAGGGTGCGTTGAATCGCCATGACGAGAGAGCTGGCCTCTGTGGTGAGACGGGCGCGCTACTTCGCCTGAGGGGTGCGCTTGGTGCGGACGCTGCTCGGCAGCTCGGCGATGTGCAGCGTGCTCCCGGTCTCATCGGCTTGGGGATCGGCCGCTTTCTCGAGCGCACCGGCATCGAGGCCCAGCACGAACATGGCCATCACATACGTGCCGATGGCGACGGTCGGGTCACCTTTCTCAACCCGCCCATAGGTCTGCCGGGTGACGCCGGTTCGCTCCGCCATGGATGCGAGCGTCAGCTTGCGCCGTCGGCGAGCAATGTTGAGCCCGTTGCCGAGGGTGATCAAGGAGCGACGGAGCCGATTGGGGAGCACATCGTCAGAGGCCATTATGTATGATAAATAGCACCTAAGACAAGATCAAGGGTGATATATCATACACGTATCTAGCATACGTGAGCTTCGCGAGTTCGCGCTGCACGGCTCCCGATCCCGACCCCGCGAGATGGTGGAGCACGCCGTCTCCGGCAGTTCCTCGCGACACGAGCCACCGCTTGAATGACTTCGGGCTTTCTCCGGAGCGCGCTCCGCTCAGCAGATTGTCGACGCTGATGTCCTCGTCCAGATCGGGCCAGTGCACCCCTTCGCCACGACCGATGAGACGCCAATTTGCGCGCTCGGCCGCTGTGCCGTAGCCAAGCCGCGGGTACCACGTGAGGGGCACCGATATGCTGCGACCATCCGCCAGATCCACGGTCAACGCATCGACCGTGACCTGTACCGCTACGGCATACGCGGGCCAGTGGTTCATCGGCGAAGTCGTCATCCCAGCTCCTCTGCAAGTCGATCGCGTGTTCCTGCACCATCATGACGATACGCGCCAAATCACCACGCGGAAAGCCGCCGCGATCGCGCTGCTGTCAGACCCCTCTCCGACCTTGTCTCCACGGCCAATGACGATGCCGTGATGACAATCAACGGAGAGTCTGATGCAACGTGTTGCGTATGCAGTGCTGATGATGGTTGTGATGACCGCGTGCGGCGGTGGGGGAACGGATGGGCCGGTCGCGCCGCCTGCACCGGTATTGTCCACGGTCTCGGTGTCGATTTCCCCGAGCACGATTCAGTTGGGACAGAGCGCGAGTGCGACGGCTGAACTGCGTACGTCAGCGGGCGCGGTACTCACCGATCGCGCGGTGTCGTGGAGCTCGGCGACGCCGTCGGTGGCCTCAGTGGACGCGAACGGTGTGATCACGAGTGTGGCGGTGGGGACGTCCACCATATCGGCCACGAGTGAGGGCAAGACGGGTGCGGCGACGATCACCGTGATTTCGATTCCTGTGGCGTCGGTGAGCATGACGGGAGTGACCACGCTCACGCCGGGTTCGGCGTCGGGCTTCACGGCGCTGTTGCGCGACGCGGCGGGTGCGACGCTCACCAATCGCGCGGTGAGCTGGAGCAGCAGCGACGTGAGCGTGGCACAGGTGTCCCAGGCGGGAAATGTGCTGGCGATTGCGCCGGGTACCACGACCATCTCGGCCACGAGCGAAGGGCGTACGGGCAGTGTGGTGGTGACGGTGCGGTACAACATCTCGACGGTGACCTTCACCGGTGCGACGCGCGTGAAAGTGGGGGACAGTTACCCATACACGTTCACCGCACGACTGGCCGACGGCACCGTGGTCTCGCCGCCGGCCATCTGGGGCGTCACCGAGGCAGGCCGTGCGGTGGTGAACTCGAACGGCATGCTGATGCCGCTACAGGCGGGGACGTTCACGATACAGCTGCTCATCGATGGTGGGCTGTGGACCACAAGCATCACGGCGTACGACTGGCGCGCCTTCACGTCAGGTGGGAGCGCATTCGTCTCGATCGAGGCGGACATCGCGGTGGCCAATCGCTCTGGCGTCAACGACCGGCCCGAACTCGTCCTGTCGTGCGGAACGGACGGCTACTTCTTTCTGTGGGTACGCACACCGCACATCGTGACGCAGAACGGTTCCGTCGCCTATCTCTTTGACGGCGGCGCCGCCCAGGGCGCTACCTGGCGCGAGCTATCGCCCGACTATCGCACGTTGTGGCATCCGGGGACGAACGGCAGCACCAAGAACTTCGCCGCACAGATCGCGGCTTCACGTCAGTTCGGCTTCGGTTTCGGCGAGTTCATGGGTGCAACGAAGGCTACGATCTTTCGTGTAACCGGGTTGGCTCCCTTGGTGGCGCCGCTGTATACGATGTGCCCGAGCAACGCGATCGTGGCGGGTGCGCCGGGGGCGGGCGGTGACGTTGCGATGCCGCTCGCGGAAGGAGCGTGGTTGATGTCGGCGTATGAGGCGGCGCGGGGTGTGCCGAGGGAGGCGGGTGTTTCGGCCGATGCGGCGGCGCGTACGGTGGCGGCGCCGAGTGAGGCGGATGGGTCGGCGTTGCTGCGGGCGTGGCCGGTGTGGAGTGCCAGCACCGTGGAGACGCGACAGGCGAAGCGGGTGCGGTAGGTCGGACGGCGTAGGCAGAACCGGCAGCACGACATTCGCCCCACGCATGTCGTGCTGCACTGCTCGTTGTTGGTGGGGCGAATCGCGGCCACTGTCAGACCACCCACGCAAGTTGCGGTGTGAGCCGAGCGCGCACCGCACCTCAACAGGGGAACGTCCAATGGCCGTGCACAGACACTGGCGCGATTTCACGAAGAACCTCGCCGCCTGCATCGGGGCGTTGGCGGAAGACGAGTACCTGATCATTGCGCGAAAGCGGGCGAATCAGTACGTGCAGTTTGCCGGACAGGGTGCCTACGGCATTCGGGCCGAGGCGGCGGGAAACGGCTACATCGAGCCGCCTGAGCTGCTGCTGGATGAACGGCAGTATGCGCGCATGCAGCGACTCGGCTGGAGTCGGCCCACGGCGCTTCCCGACGGGCCGATCAAGCATGGCTCGCCGAACTTCTACGCCGACGTCGTCGCGACGGAGGCCGGTCTGCGTGAGCTGGCGCGGCGCACCACGCAAACGTTCCGGACGGTGTACGGCGTGGAGCATCCGGGCATGCTGAACTACGAGGCGTTCCACTGCGAGGGCACGTCGATCCGCTTTCCGACGCTGTTGATCAAGCGGAGGGTGCCGGAGCCGGTGCCACGGGCCATTGGGCAGGAGCACTGCGACTTTGAGCTGGACCTCGACGGTGACGTGGATCTGGGCTTTGAGTGACTGTTAGATCCGCCTGTGACCTTGCCGAAATGTCCCATCCCAGCCGCAAGTACAACCCCAATGATCCACAGCGCGAACGCGTGTACATCGCCGAGCGGTGCGTCGACTTCCCTCGTGCGCCGGAGTTTCAGAGTCTCTCGGAGATCCGCGCATTTGCGCAGCAGGTGCTGCGCTCACCCACGTGGGAGGCGCTCTCACGACATACGCTGCAGGACGGGCGTGGTGTGGTGGTCAAGCTCGGTCGCGGCCGGCGTGCGGTGGCACACAATCGCCTTGTCGGTGACCCGGCGATCATCCTCCCGCGAGCGTCGTGGCGACGATGGACGATCTTCCATGAGCTGGCGCACTGTGCGCGCGGGAAGCTCACCGCCAATCACGGCCCGCAGTTCACGGCGTCCTATTTCCGGTTGATTCACGACTGTTGGAATCCGGATCTTGCACACCGGCTGCAGTCCGAATTTGAACGCATGCGAGTGCGAGTGGCCCCGTGGGCCCCGATTGGTCACGAGGTGCCGAAGCCGGATCCGACAAGCGTGGGCGTCAGTCGCGATGAAGGGGCGGATCTGCCGACGGAGATTGCGCAGCGTGCCAGGGATGTCACCTACCAGAAGGCGATGGTCGCGTTTTGGCGGAAGGTTCGCGCGGGGGCATTCAAGACGAAATGACAGCCGGGCCAATGGGCCGAAGGCCGCTATCAAGGCGCGTGCGAGGTCGCACTTCCTTCAGCTACCTCAGCCTAAACAAACGGTATCCAAGGCGGACAAGCATGATGAATTGGCATGGAAGGGGGAGGCGGAGCAGATGTTCGATGAAGAGGCCGACACAGCTTGTTAGCTCTAAAAGTGCCATTCCAAGCGATTGGCCGGTGGCTTGGCGACGGAGCAGGAGCACTGCGTAGCGGTGATGCTTCGCGCCCCTGCGCTCACTTGCAGTGGGTCACATCCCGAAGCGAACTTGGGAGTCGATCGCTTGACATTCGAAGGGTGAAGCCGGACAATGGAAATTCGCATTCTCAATCAGTCAGCAATCAAGAGGCGCTATGTCAAAGAACAATTTCAAGCCGCGCAAATTCGAGGACCACGAGATCGTTGACGAGGACGGAAAGGTGGTCGGACATATTCGCGTCAAACCCAGCGGCGTGCTCTGGGCTCCATCAAACTCACGAGACTGGTATGGGCTCAGTCTTGAAGCATTCGCCGCATATATGAAGGAGAACGGCAAGCGGCAGAAGAAGTAGCTGCCCGTTTGTGGCAAGGTGCAAGTGCGGGTTTCGCGCGATGTTGGATCAAACCGACTGGAGTATTCAATGGGTGCGTTGAGTGAGTGGGAGCGAGAGTACAACCTGGACGAGGCGCGCAAGCAGCCGTCCGGTCGTGAGGAGGCCGCGCACCAAACGGAAGCGCTCTCAGAGCTCAGCAAGTGGTATTCAACGCGGTCGACCGTTGACTCTGGCGGATTGTTGGTCTTGCCCACGGGGGCGGGAAAGACCTTCACGGCAGTACGGTTCCTCTGCCGCAACCCGCTCAGCGAAGGCTATAAGGTGCTCTGGCTCGCGCACACGCACCATTTGTTAGAGCAGGCGCTCGATAGCTTTGGGAAGCGAAGCGACGGTGCGCGACTTGAGGTTGGGCACATCCGTGAGCCACGCGAGCGGCTGCGCGCTCGCGTGGTGTCCGGTACGCACGGCCATAGCCGAATCTCGGCGGTCTCTCATAACGATGACGTCGTAATCGCTACGCTGCAGACGGCGGCGCGAGCCTATCGTGAGGGTCATGCGCAGCTACAAGCATTCTTCGAGTCGGCGAAGGGGAAGCTTATCGTTGTGTTTGACGAGGCGCATCACGCACCAGCCCCCTCCTACACGGAATTCCTGCTGTCGCTCCGTCGACAGATTCCGGGAATGAAGCTGATGGGCCTTACGGCAACGCCCATGTACAACGACCCGAAACGTGAAGGTTGGCTCGAGAAGCTCTTTCCCCAGAAGATTCTCTATCAGGTGAGTGCTTCTCGGCTAATCGCCCAGGGCATTCTCGCGAAGCCGATTCCCATTCCGTGCCGCACAAAGTTCGAGCCGCGCTTTGACGCGGCGAAGTTTCAGCGATGGCGAGCCATGTACCAAGACGTTCCAGACGACATCATTACAAAACTCGCTGAGAACCAAGAGCGGAATGATACGATCTGGCGCACCTACGTGGAGCGGCGCGCCGACTTCGGCAAGACAATCATCTTTGCTGACCGATGGCACCAGTGTGAATATCTTTGCGAGAAGTTGCGAGATAGCGGCGTACGGGCGAACGCTGTGTATTCACATGTAGACCGCGGTCCTGGTACCGTTGAGGAGCGAAACCGCAGATCCCGAGATGCCAATGCGCTCGTTCTGAAGGCATTTCACGACGGCGAGCTTGATGTACTGATCAACGTCCGCATGCTCACCGAGGGCACGGACGTTCCCAACGTGCAGACCGTCTTCCTCACGAGGCAGACGACAAGTCCGATATTGCTGCGGCAGATGGTTGGGCGCGCGCTTCGGGGGCCGAAATTCGGTGGCACGACGATGGCGAACATCGTGCTATTCATGGACCAATGGCGTGAAGCCATCCAGTGGGCTGAGTTCGACGACCTGTGGACCGGTGAGGAAAGCCAAGAGGCACGGCCGGCGCGCCGTGAGCTACCCCTGCAACTGGTCTCGATTGAGCTCGTTCGGGGACTCGCGCGGCAGATGGAGACCGGACAACTCGCGCCAGCCTCCTTCATGGAACTACTGCCGCTTGGTTGGTACATCTCTGAGTTTGATGTCGAGGTCGCTGAAACTGACGATACAGAGCACGTGCGCCCGATGGTCTTGGTGCACGAAGATGAGAAGGCAAGCTATGACGCCTTCCTAAAGCATCTGTGTGCATCAGACATTCGTCCCTTTGCCGACCCTGGCCTGCGTTACGAGACCGTCTCGGCACAGATCGATGAATGGACTTCACTGTTCTTCTCGAACAAGGAGCAGAACGCCAGCGGCATTGGTATGAGTCTATTCCATCTCGCTCGGCACGTCGGGCAGCGAGCCGGTGAGGCGCCGCCCTTTTTCCCGTTCGAACATCGGGAAGCGCACGATCTAACGTTGGCCGCTCGACAAGCGATTTCTGAGGACTGGGGTCCTAGCCAAACGTGGAAGTATCTCAGCGCCGTGTACGAGGATGAGCATCGATTCTGGCGCGCCCTGTTTCCAACATTCGATTTGCTTCGTCACCAGTTTCGTCACCTAGTTGAGGGACAACTGCAGCGAACTACCGGCGTGGGGATCATTGGCCCTACATCACCAGTGATCGCTCCGCCCACTGTACTGCCGGACTCAGAGCCGAGTGAGTCCGCGAAAAGGGAAGTGTTTCGGAGAGACGGCAATCGATGCCTCTGTTGCGGCTCGTCAGCCCCGCGAACACTGCAGGTTGACCACATTGTAGCGCGATATCATGGAGGCACGAATGAGCCCAATAACCTTCAAACGCTCTGCTCTACCTGTAACCAGGATAAGAGCATCCGGGAGATGCATTTTCGAAGAACGTCAACGCTACTTGGTGCCGTACCGCCGCTTGAGTTCCCCAGCGGATTTGCGTCGTCAAATCCGGATCAGCTGGAACGCGATATCCGTCGAACGATCAACATGCTCTTCCAGTGCGCTGCCGTCGACCACATCGAAACGGGAGCTCGTGGGCCAGGGCGTCGGGAGTGGCGCATCCATCTTCGGGCGGGGAATCCGCGTGAGTGGCTTGAAGCATATGCGGGAGGAATATTTGAGCGCATTCGCTCAGCACAGAGTGACGCAGAATCCACTTACATCAGACGCCTTGTGATCAGAGGCTCCATCGATGACGAGATTGGTCGATCCGAGTTTCGGTACGAGCCCAATGCACTCCCTGGCATACGCCCGCTAAAGCCGAAAGACTTGAAGCCACGGAGTGCAGTTGCAGTGTATGCACCGACCCTGGACGGTTTCCCCAATGAGCCTGTGAAGGGCAAGATCATTCGTTTGAACTCAAAAGAGAAGACTGCCGACGTGAGAGTACAGCGTGGTCGGAAAGCCGAAGACATCAAAGGTGTCCCGTTAAGTTCAATCTTCCACTGGGACGCGCTATCGACAGTCGATAACGATTAGCTGCTATGTCGATAGTTCCAATGTCGAGTGACACTTATTCTAGGATGCTGTTTCTTTGAAGCGTTGCACCTACCATTCAGAGATTTCTAAGAGTCGAGACCTCGTGAACACCTTCGCTGCTCCAAAGATCAAGTCGCGGACAAAAGGCGACCTGTGGTTGCAACACGACATGTATCTTGCCCCCTGCGTTCGCTCCGGCCGCATCCAGCTTTTGCGTCGATGACCACACTCATCGTAGGCTTCGACTCCGCGTGGACTGCAGTTGCCCCGATTTCGTGGACGCCTAACTCGCCCTAATTTGGGGGCGGAGGTGGCACATGGGATCGAGCAAGAAGGGGATACGTCGTGAGCGTCGTGGCTTCACGGCCGAGTTCAAGGCCGAAGCGGTGCGATTGCTCGCGGAGCGACGGGCGGCGGGTGCGACCGCGACGCAAGTCGGTCGCGAGTTGGATGTGCGCCCGGATCAGCTCCGCGCGTGGAGCCGCCTCCATCACGAGGCGAGCGGCGCGGGAGCGCCGGTGGCGGGTGAAACGCTGGAGCAAGAGAATCGGCGGCTCCGGCGCGAACTCGCGACGCTGCAACAGGAGCAAGCGTTCGTAAAAAAGGTGGCGGCGTACTTCGCGAAAGAGTCGCGTTGAGGTGCGCCGTGATTGCTCGTCACGACGACGAGTTCCCCGTGCGACTCATGTGCCGCGTGTTGCAGGTCTCCGTGTCCGGCTACTACGCCTATCGCCGGCGACCGGAAAGCTGGCGGATGGTGACCGACGATGTGTTGATGGCGCAGGTGCGGATCGCGTTCGCGGAAAGCGGGGAGACGTACGGCGCGCCGCGTGTGTATCAGGAGCTGCGCGCGGCGGGGCTGCCCACGAGCACCAAGCGCGTCGCGCGGCTGATGCGGGAGGCGGGGTTGGCGGCGCGACCGAAAGCGCGCCGTCGGGTGGTGACGACGGATTCGACGCACGCGGATCCGATTGCGCCGAATCGGCTCGCCCGGCAGTTCGATATCAACGGCGTTGCGCTCAATCAGGTGTGGGTGGGCGACATCACGTATATCCCGACGCGCGAAGGCTTCCTGTACTTGTCGACGGTCTTGGATCTCGGCTCGCGGCGCTGCGTGGGCTGGGCGATGCGCGACACGATGGAGGTGGACCTGGTGCTCAGCGCGCTGCGCATTGCGCGCGAGGCGCGGCAGCCGGCGCCGGGCGTGATCTTTCACAGTGATCGCGGCAGTCAGTACGCGTCGGCCGCGCATCGCACGGCACTGGCGGCGCACGGCATGCTGGCGAGTATGAGCGGCAAGGGCGACTGTTATGACGACGCCGTCGCCGAGAGCTTCTTCGCGACGCTGGAGTTCGAGCTGGTGATGACGCACGATTGGCACACCCGGGAGGAAGCGCGACGCGCCATCTTCCGGTATATCGAGACGTGGTACAACCGGAAGCGACGGCACTCGACCTTGGGGTACGTCAGCCCGACCGACTACGAAGCACAGTTACTGAAGGCCGCGTAGTTCCTTTCAAATACGCGTCCACTTTTTCGGGGTAAGTCCACTTGAACGAGAATGTGTCGTGGTCCCGTCATCCGAGGCTGATTGCCATACTCGGCGGTGTGGGTGTGATCGTCGGTCTGGTGATCGCGTTCCGTGCGCCAACCGTGCCGCTGCTGGCGTACTGGATGGTGTTCATGCTCGTCCTGGGCGCGCTCTTGGCAGCGTATACGAGCTTTCCGGGAATCAAGCAGCGTACGCGGCACATTCTCGCGCTGGGCGTCGTTGCCGTCTTCTTTGGACTGCTCACCACACAGATTGCCGCCCGCCGGGCGGCGTCCGCGACTCACCTGCGCTACAACGGTGTGTTGATCGAGCGCGACAGCGCAATTCGCATCGGCACGACGTTGGAGGGGAACGACATCCGGCTACCCGCCGCGCGGCAGCAGCTGTTTCCGTGGGTGGTAAGGGTGACCAAGCGCGGCGCCCGATGGGTGGTGGAACCCGAGTCGAGTGTCGATCAGCTGCGACTCTCGACCGGCAATGAGCGTGGCTCCTCGGTAGTGGCGGAATGGTTTGGGTCCAAGCGAAAGAAATGGGAGCTGGGTGGTGCCGCGCGGCTCGCGGCACCCGGAGACTGGGTGGCCGTCGTGGATGCCGGTGGCCGGGCGGTGGATACGCTGACGCTGCGCGAGGCGGCTGACGGGCGGCGTCTCGTGAGCCGACGATCCGGTGAGTTTGCGCTGGAGCCGGTGGCGGACCGTCTAGGGCAGCGCTACCGGAAAATGTTGCGGGCGGGGGTGCCGCTCTCCGCTCTCGATGGACGCGCGCGAAATTCAGCGCCGTTCGAACGGTTTGTGCGCGTGCGCGAGGAAACGCGGGCCACGTGGTACCCTGCCCGGTTCGGCACGGCGGCAACGGAGCTGTTCATGACGGCGGCGGCGCCGTTCCGGTTGGAAGGGCCCGCCGTACAGTCCGCGACGCTGGCGTTTCGCGATTCCGCGCTCGTTGAAGTCAAACAGGGCGGGGTCGTCTGGCGGTTTCATCTCGTGGAGTGGCGGCGCACGGCATCGTCGGGGCGAGGCATCGCCATGCTCTTCGACCGCCTTCCCCGCAAACTCGACACGCCGCTGCCGGCCGGCGACAATTGCGAGCGCAGTGCCGCGTGCGCGGTGCTCTCGATCCGACCGCTCCCTGCACCCATCTCGTACGTCTCCCTTGGCCAAGCCGGCTTTTCCGCCACACGTTTCGGGTTGCTGGGACGCCTGGTCGAGCGAGATGGCGGGTTCGACGTGGTGCTGCCGCGCGATTCTATTCATGTCGATATGGATGCCCTGCGCCCGACGGCCGTACCGGTGCAGGCGCTCGATTCGGCAGGGGGCGCCGTAGCTGACCAACTGGCCAGACACTGGGTGTTGCTGTCAGCTTCGAGCGGGATCGCCGAGGGACTCTCGACGCTGCTGCTGATCGCCACCGGGATCGCGCTGCTGATCGCAGCGTTTTTCCGAACGGTCTCGGGCGTTCCGTTCCGCATCGCCGTATTGCCGATGCCGCAGCAGACGGCCGTCGGATTGGGTGTCACGGCCCTGCTGGGATTGCTGCTGGCCCGCACCATTGTTGGAGCGCGTGTGGCCTTCTTCGCGCCGTATCTCGACCGTGGACTCGAGACGGTGGTTGGCATGTGGATCGCCGTGACCGTGGTCGCGGCGGGCTTGCTGGCTTGGCAACATTGGGTGCCGCCGCTGCTCACGCTCGCCCAATCGTTGCGTCATGGGAGACAGCTGGCGACGCTGCAGCGAATGTTCTCGTCGATCTCCACCGGCGCGAGACACTCGCCGGTCACACTGATGCTCGGTGCGCTGGCGCTTGGTTTGCTCTCCTGGGTAACGCTGTCGGGCGTGGTGAGTGCGCTCGTGGCGGCGTTTCTGGTACTGCTGGCGTGGTTCACCGTGGCCTGGGTGGTGGTGTTTACGTCCCCCCACGCTGTGCCGATTCAGCGCGCGTCAGAAATCGTCACCGTGATGCGGGCCGGCAGCTTCGCCGGCGCGGCAGGCACGGAGTCCTTTGTCTCGACGTGGTCATCCGAAATCGTCCTAGTGCTTACTTGTGTGGCCGCCGCCTCCGCCGCCAGCAAATACTGGCCATTCGCGGTGCCTCTATCAATCATAATTTGGAGCCTGCTTTGGGCGTTTCGCGTGCGCGTGCCACTGCTCTCATTCGTCGGTCCCGCGCTGTATGTGCTCGCCACGATGGTGGTCACAATACAGAGCGAAAATGGCGCGATGTCGGCGCTGGTTCTCGTGGTCTTTGTGACGCTCGTCAGCGTACGAATCGGGCGCATTGCCGGCAGTATTCTTGAGGCTGGCGCCTCGACAGTTACGCGACTGGACAATAGTGGGGAGTCGATCGTGTTGCCCGCCCGTATCATGGCGCGCCCTCGTGCGACTGGTCGGTTGCTCGTTGGTGTTCTGCCGCCCATCGCTCTCATGGTCATGCTGCTTCCGCTGGCAGTGCTCGACATGGGGCTGTTTCTCGTGATGCTCGTGCCCATTGGCGTCTCCTCCTACCTCGCGGCCGGACGG
>NZ_JANPLK010000096.1 GCF_031426495.1 Gemmatimonas sp.
CGGCCGCGGCGACTTCGCGCGCGACACCATGTACCAGCCGGGCGCGCGGCGCATGGGCGTGACGGAGCTCATGCAGGGCTTCACCACCGCGACGATCACCTGGGTCCCCGAGCGCCCGGGCAACTGGCTGTTCCACTGCCACCTGGTCCAGCACATGGCGCCGTTGCACGGGCTGCTGCCCGATACGCCGTCGGCGACGCACGCGACCCACGCTGCACCGGCGGGCGGCAGCGCGCACGATCCGCGCGACCACATGGCCGGCATGGTGATGGGCATCCACGTGCGCGGCCGTGACGTGCACCGCGCCGAATCGGCGGTGGCGCCGCAACGCCGCCTCGACCTGTTCGTGCAGTCGCGTGACTCGGCGCTCGCGAGGGGCCTGCGCGGCTACGGCTTCGTGCTCGGCGACCCGGCCGCGCCGCCGCCGCGCGACTCCATCCGCCGGCCCGGTGCGCCGATCGTGCTCGTACGGGGCGCACGTGTCGCCATCAGGGTGCACAACCGACTCGCGAAGCCGCTCGCGGTGCACTGGCACGGCATGGAAATCGAGAGTTGGTTCGATGGCGTGGGCGGCTCGAGCGGTGCCGGTCGCAGCGTGCGGCCGCCCATCGCACCAGGGGACTCATTCGTCGTGCGACTGACGGCCGCCCGGGCCGGCACGTTCATCTACCACACGCACGACGAAGCCGGCAGCGAACTCTCGACGGGCTTGTACGGAGCGCTGATCGTGGAGGAGCCCAACGCGCCGCGCGATACGACGCGGGATCACGTGATCGTGATGGGGTTACTGGGCGATGCCGCGACTGGATCGTTGGCGATCAATGGACGCACGGACGGAGCGCCGCTCACGCTCTCACCCGGAACGCACCGGCTCCGGTTCGTGAGCATACCGGTCGACGAGCAGATTCGCGTGGCGTTCGTGCGGGATTCGACGGTGCAGCGGTGGCGTTCGCTGGCGACCGATGGCGCCGAATTGCCGGCGGCGCAGCAAGTGCAGAGCGCGGCGCGGCGCACGGTGAGTGCCGGCCAGACGTTCGACGTGGAGGTTACGATCCCCGTCGATGCGCCGACCAACTACGCCCTGCGCTTCACGACCGTGTGGTATCCGACTGACGCGCGCGGAGCGCAACCCGCGCCGGTACTGCGCGTGCCGATCGTCGTGCGGCCACCGTGACGGTGGAGACGACACTGCGACGTGTCGTTGCGCTACCACTAGCACCGACCAGCGCCCTGACATTTCCCAGAGAGGAGTTCGTCCGGTGAGTTATATCGCCAAGACCTTCAACGTGATGATCGCGTCGCCGGGGGATGTTGCTTCGGAGCGGGCGATCGTGCGCGATGTCGTGTACGAATGGAACGCGGTGCATTCGAGCATCCGCAAGATCGTGCTGTTGCCGATCGGCTGGGAATCGCACGCCTCCCCGGAGATGGGGGCGACGGCACAGGACATCATCAATCATCAGGTGCTGCAGAAATGCGACTTGCTGATCGGCGTGTTCTGGACGCGCATCGGCACCGCGACTGATGACTACTCGAGCGGCACCGTGGAGGAGATCGAACGGCACATCGATGCCGGCCGTCCGGCCATGTTGTACTTCTCGAGTCAGCCGGTGGCGCTTGACACGGTCGACATGGCGCAGGTGGAGAAGCTCAAACAGTTCAAGGCATCGTGCCGGACACGGGGATTATACGAAGGCTATGACAGCCATTCGGACTTCAAGGCCACGCTGTATCGCCACCTGCAGCTAAAGGTGAATGAGCATCCGTTGTTCCGGCTTGACGCGTCGCTGGAGCACGGCGACGTCGTCGAATCGACGACGGAACTGCCGCGGCTCTCCCCGGAAGCGCGCACGCTGTTGAAGGAAGCGAGCATGGATCCCCAAGGGATGATCCTGCATCTGCGTTTCGGTGGCGGGGCGGAGCTGCAGGCGAACGGCAAGAACCTGCTGACGTCGTACGACCGGCGCGACGTGGCGAAGTGGGAGGAGGCGTTGGAGGAGCTGGTGCGGCTGGAGCTGATACTCGCGCGCGGAGAGGCGCGCGAGGTGTATGAGGTGTCCAATCTCGGGTATCAGATCGCGGACATGATCACGTTGTAGCGATCTACGGCGGATCACGGGGTCCGGTTCAAGGGGTCAGAGTCGTTGAACGCCGGCGGTTCAAGGCGGTTCAAGGCGGTTCAAGGGGTCAGAGTCGTTGAACGCCGGCCGTTCTCGGATCCTGAGCCGTTACGACACCCGGAGGTCAAACGGCTCGCGACGGCGGTTTCCTCCGTGCGCCAGGCGGCTAATCGGTCGTCCCAGGCGCGCGCGAACTTCATCAGCAAAAGCTGCTGACCCGAGCACGTCTCCTCGTCGAACTGCGAGGCGGATCCCGCCGGCGACGTCGGGATCGACCAATGGCGCACACAACGCACGGTATGCGACCTGTCGCTCAGCCGGCGAATGACCAAGGGAGTGATATTCTGGATGCTCCGTAATGAGGTCATCACGCGCCCCGTGTGCGAGACGGGCGAAGCTGGACCACCGGTAGGCGGCCGGCTCCCGCACTATCCCCGCCCGCACTGGATTCTGGTCGATGTAGCGGGAGCAGGCGAGGAAGTATCGGGCTGAGTCAATCACGCTGGACCGAAACCGCCCTTCCCACAGCGTTCCCGTACGGTCATGTCGCGCATTATATGCTCGAACATATTTCCGGCCCATCCATTGTGTGAGCTGCGGGATCGCATCAGCCCGTTGCGGAGTCATCAGCAGGTGAACGTGATTGGACATCAATACATACGCATGAACCCCGCACCCAAACCGGTGGCAGCCCTCGAGCAGAAGCTCTCTGTAAAGCCACCGGTCCCGATCATCCCCGAAGACCGGCCCTCGATTATTGCCGCGCTGCAGATGGTGAACGGGTACACCCGAAAGGAGTATGCGCGGCATGCGAGGCATATTCAGATTGGGTGCGAGAAGTCAAGCAACGAGTACCGTCGGCTCCATTCGACCTTTGTCGTGGCGCTGCCGGGGCAAGCAGGGCGCCAATATGACGTCGCCCACGACGACCATTGTCATCAAAGCGTGCGGCGTGGTACCGAAATGACGCGTACTTTCAACGACTCTGACCCCTTGAACACCCCTTGATCACCGTTTCAACGACTCTGACCCCTTGAAGGCTCAGTGCTGTCGCTTCGGGTGCGTGTCTTTGTCGGAGATCGTGCCGACTTCATCTTCCGGGTGATGATGTCGCGCTACGTCCTTCTCCAGGCGATTGCGATCGCTGGCTTTGTCAGCGTCGTCGTGCTGAATGCGCCCCTCGAACAGCCGATCCTTTCCGACATCGTCGTGCTCCCGAATCTTCGCGGGGTCGTGCCCCGCATGTTTCTTCGAGTCAGCTGATGCGTCGTCGGCTTTCGCCTCATCGGCGGCGTGGTCGAGCTTTTTGTCGCTCGCGTCGTGCGTGTACCCGCTGGGTTCGTTCGCCATGACTTATGCTCGTTGGTAAGAGGGAAGTGCGAGCAGTGAGACCCCACTCCCTCGAAACGTTCCGAGCAGGCAAGTTCTACCATTCCGATATCCCGTTCACTTCAGAGGCCCAGTCATGGCGTTCGCCCGCGGCACGTTCGACATCAACAGAGCACCACACCCCATGGCGATCGAGGCGGAGGGATCACGCCTCGCCCGGTTCTCGCTCGACAAGCAGTATCACGGTGACCTCGAGGCGATCGCGATCGGCGAGATGTTGGCCGCCGGCAGCAGTGAGCCGACCTCAGCGGCGTACGTAGCCGTCGAAGAAGTCAAAGGCACGCTGCACGGGCTGCAGGGCACGTTCAATCTGCAGCACGCCGGGACGATGACGCGTGGTGTTGGCACGCTGTCGGTGACGGTCGTGCCTGACTCCGGCACCGACCAGTTGCGCGGACTCACGGGAACGCTGGCGATCATCGTGGATGGCAAGCAGCACGCGTATGAGTTCGAGTATTCATTGCCCGCTTCGCATTGAGGCGCCACGCACTGCAGTCATGCTGACGTCCCACGAAGCCGGCACCTCCGGCATTCGCTGGCGTATCGTCGCCCTGCTGGTGCTCGCCAGCTTTGTCGCCTATCTGCTGCGCAGCAATCTGTCGGTTGCCGGCGAGCGCATGATCGTCGATCTCGGACTCTCGAAGGTGCAGCTGGGCGCCGTCCTCGCGGCGTTCGCGTGGGGCTACGCGATCTTCCAGTTCCCCGGCGGCATCTGGGGCGATCGCATAGGGAGCCGGAGGGCGATCGCGATCCTGGCGGTGGGCTGGGGCGTGGTGAACCTGGCGGTAGGCTTTACGCCGAGCACGTCGGTGGCGTCGCCGGTGGTCGTCATCGCGTCGCTGATGACACTGCGTTTCCTGATGGGTGTATTGCAGGCTCCGCTCGTCGTGTTCGGCGGCACGATCGCGAGTTGGTTTCCGGTAACCGGATGGGCGGTCCCGAACGGATGGGTGAATGTCGGGCTGACGTTTGGCGCGGCCGCCACCGGACCGCTGATCACGTGGCTGGTATCCACGGTGGGATGGCGCGGGTCGTTCATGGCGACCGCGCCGCTTGGCCTCGTGCTCGCGGGGATCTGGTGGTGGTACGTGCGCGACACACCGGCGGAGCATGCCGGCGTGCGTCAGGCCGAACTCGAGCTCATCACCGGCGACCGACCAGCTGAGCGGCCGCGATCAGCGCCAGGCGCGTGGAAGCGGGTGCTGCGCAACCGACAGGTCAGGTTGCTTTCCCTCGGCTACTTCTGCAGCAACTATCTCTTCTACTTCTTCTTCAACTGGCTGTACATCTACCTGATCGAGTCGCGCAAGTTCACGATGCTCGAAGGTGGATGGTACGCCTCGGCGCCGTGGATTACTGGCGCGATCGGTGCCGGCGTCGGCGCGTATCTGTGCGATGGATTGTCGACGCGCATCGGCAAGCGGCGCGGCATGCGGACCATCGGCGCGACCGGACTCACACTGGCCGCCGGCCTGATGTTGCTGGCGGCGAACGCGCAGAGCGCGTACCTCTGCGTTCTGTTTCTTTCGCTCTGCCTCGCCTGCCAGCAGCTGACCGAAGGTGCCTACTGGGCGGCGACCATCTCCGTTGCGGAAGCGGACGCCGCCACGGCGTGCGGCGTGCTCAATACCGGTGGCAACGTGGTCGGCGGCATCGGGGCGTTGATGGTCCCGCTGATGGTGGAGTCGCTTGGGTGGCCGGCGGCGCTCGCCGCCGCTTCGGTGTTTGCACTGCTCGGCGCAGGGCTCTGGTTCCTGATCGACGCCGACGCGCACTAGACCAGATTCGCAATCGTGCCTGAACCCGTGGACGGGGATCGGCTAATCCCAAACCACCGGCGTCGGACGCGCTCTCTCCCTATTTTTGGACGAGCAATTCGCACGTGCCATGCAACACTATCGTCACTGGAATCATGACGCTTCGCTCGGTGCTGTCGCTCATCCTCTCGCTCTGTGTCAGCCAGACTGCATTCACGCCGGCCGCGTTCGCGCAGTCGCCGGCCAACGGCGTCACGCTCTTCGGCAAGGTGCAGGACGCCCAGACCAAGGCGGCGCTGCCGTTTCTCACCCTCCAGCTGCAAACGGAGAAGGACAGCGCGTTCGTGGGCGGACGGCTCACGAACGAGCAGGGCGCGTTCACATTCACGGGGCTCAAGAAGGGCACCTACGTGCTGGTCGTTCGCTCGATTGGCTACCAGCCCATCCGCCAACGGGTCCTGATCGGTGAGCTGAGTGCGTTCCTCGACCTTGGCACCATCCTGATGGTCAAGGAGGTCCGCGTGCTCGGCGATGTCAAAGTGACCGCCAACGCCGACGCGGTGGCCGGCACGATGGACAAGAAGTCGTTCACGGTCTCCGACAACATCAGTCAGTCTGGTGGTTCGGTGTTGCAGGCGATGTCGACGTTGCCTGGTGTGACGGTAGCGCAGGACGGCAAAGTGCAGGTGCGCGGCAGTGACAAGGTGGTGGTATTGATCGACGGCAAGCAGACCGCGCTCACCGGCTTCGGCTCACAGAACGGACTGGACAATCTCCCGGCGTCGGCCCTCGAGCGTATCGAGATCATCAACAACCCCTCGGCCAAGTTCGACGCGAATGCCAGCGCCGGTATCATCAATCTGATTTTCAAGAAGCAGGAGCAGGAAGGATTCAACGGCAAGATCGGCGTGATGGGCGGCGCCGGTGCGCTGTGGATGAAGAAGGAAAACCTGCCCACCATTCGGCCGCAGTATCGGGGCACGCCGAAGTTCAATCCGTCCGTTGCGGTGAACTATCGGAAGGGCGCCACCAACAGCTTTTTGCAGGCGGATTGGCTCTATTCGCCAACGCTGAATAAGAACGAGTTCTCCACGCGCACGTACGACGACGGCACGGTGATCGTGCAGCAGATCAAGCGCAATCGCCGCACCGACTATGCGACGCTCAACGGCGGTGTGGACCATGCGTTCGATGAGCGCAACACGTTCAGCATATCCGGGCTCTTCAACCGTGAGAAGATTCTCGACAACGGCGACAATCCGTACTTCAGCGGCACGCTGCAGAATCGCTACCGGTTGTGGCAGTTCCTGGAAGACGAAGTGAAGTACACGGCGTTCGGCTCGGCGGTGTTCACGCACAAGTTTCAGGAGCCGGGACACTCCCTCGTGTTCACCAGCAACTACTCGTTTCATCGCGAAGACGAGAAGTACTTCTTCACGAACACCGTACCGACGTTCGTCGGCACGGATGCGTTCAAGTTGCTGTCGGATGAGCATGTGGTCGATTTCAACGCCGACTACACGAAGCCGCTGAAGCAGGGGCGCGTAGAGGCCGGCTTCAAGGGGCGGTATCGTTCGATCCCGGTGAACATGCAGTTCTTCGCCGGCCAGAACTCACCGCTCGACACCGGCGCCGGCGGCTGGGCGACCTATCGCGAGACGATTCCGGCGCTGTATGGCACTTATGTGTTCGAGAGTCAGCGCGTTGAGCTCGAGGGTGGCGTCCGGTTTGAGCAGGTGCAGGTAGACTACGATGTGAACCCCGATCATAACACGTACCAGAGTGATGGCTATCGGTACTTCCAGCCATTTCCGAATGTGCGCGCGGCCTACAAGTTCGACGACGCGAACAAATTGTCACTGTTTTTCAACCGGCGCGTGGATCGTCCGAACGAAGTCGACATTCGTATCTTCCCCAAGTACGATGAGCCGGAGCTGATCAAGGTCGGCAACCCGGCGTTGCAGCCGCAGTACTCCACGTCGTCCGAGCTAGGCTACAAAACCAGCTGGTCGAAGGGCAGTGTGTACGCGGCAGCGTATCATCGCATCGTTGACGGCACCATCACCCGCATTGCGACGCAGGCGCCCGGCAGCGTGCTGCTGTACAACGTGTTCCAGAATGGTGGACGCAGCCGGAGCACGGGTGCCGAGGTGGTGTGGCAGCAGACGATCTCGCCGCGTCTCTCACTGAGTGCCAACGCCAACGCGTTTCGTCGAAGCATCGACGCCTTCACTGTCGTCAATCAGTACCCGGTTCCGGTGTCGTATGCGGCGGCGCGTCAAACGCTCACGTCGGGAAACGGCAAACTGAACGCGGTCATCAAGCTGCCGCATGATTGGCAGACGCAGATCTCCCAAGTCTATCTCGCTCCGGATCTCCTGCCGCAGGGACGCATCGGAAGCCGCTATTCGCTCGATCTCGGGATGAAGAAGAGCGTGCAGCAGGGCCGGGGCGAGATCGTGGTGAATGCGACCGACCTGCTGAACACGATGCAGGCCGAGCGAACCATCCGCGGCACGAACTTCCGCCTGGTGAGCACGGATTACCTCGAGACGCAGGTGGTCCGGGTGGGCTACAACTGGAAGTTCTAGCACGCCGCACGACGTTACACACCCAGTCGCCGCAGTTCCTGTGCACGCGCGCGACTGACCGCGAGGAGCTCACCACCGCGCAGTTCGGCGACCATGCCGCCCTTGCCATGACTGCGAAAGGCGAGCACGTGGTCGAGATTGACGAGGTGGGCACGATGAATGCGCACGAAGCGCTTGGGATCGAGTTGCGCTTCGAGGCGCGCGAGCGAGAGTGACAGCACGTGACGGCCGCGCTCAACGTGTGCGATCACATAGTCTCCATCGGCCTCGAACCAGCGCACGTCGGCCACTGGCAGCGGTACGATGGTGCTCCCGTTGCGGATGAAGAGCCGTCGGAGCGGACCTTTGCCAAGCATCTCGCCGAGCCGATCGCCCGGGGTATCGGCCGACGGTTCACCCAACGCGACACGGACGCGATCGAGCGTCGCCGTGAGTCGCGCGGCGCCGAACGGCTTGAGCAGGTAGTCCACCGCGCCAAGTTCGAATGCCGTGACGGCGTGCTCCGCATACGCCGTCGTGAAGACCGCGAATGGACTCCTCGTGAGGCGCGCGAGCACTTCGGTGCCGAGCAGTCCGGGCATTTGGATGTCGAGAAAGACGAGCTCGGGTTGCAGCCGTTCAATGCTCTCGATCGCCGAGAGTCCGTGCGCCGCCTCACCGACCACGTCGATCCAGTCGAAGGCGCCGAGCATGCGTCGAAGGCCAGCGCGGGCGATCGCTTCATCGTCGGCGATCACCACGCGCACGCGAGGGTCGATGCTCATGCGAGGTGGTCCTCATCTTCGATGGGCACGATGACGCGCGCGGTAAACCCATGTCCGGGACGACTGTCGCAGGAGAGGGTCGCGCGTGGTCCGTACAGCGCGTCGAGCCGTTCGCGCAATCGACGCAACCCCGTGCGGCTACTGTCGGGGTTCACGGACAGATCCGCGCCGGCACCATCGTCTGCCACGGTCAGCGTGAGCGTCGGGCCGTCGAGCTGCGTTGACACCATGATCCGTGTGGGTTCCACGCGCGACGACGCACCGTGTCGGACGGCGTTCTCGACCAGTGTTTGCAGCGCGAAGGCGGGGACGAACAGTGCGGACGCTTCCGGTGGTACGTTCCAGTGCACCACGAGTCGCTCGCCAAAGCGTACCTGTTCGAGCTCTACGTACCGCGACACGAACGCACGCTCTTCCTGAAGCGTGACACGATCGCGATTCTCCTCGAGCACCGTGCGCAACAGCCCCGCCAACCGCTCCACGCTCTCAGCCGCGAGATCGGGCGCGACCGGGATCAGGTGGACGACACTATGCAGTGCGTTGAAGAGGAAGTGCGGATTGAGTTGACCGCGCAGCGCCGCGAGTTGCGCGCGCACGGCCGCCGCCTCGGCCTGCGCGGCACGGGCCGTCGCCTGCACGGCGTACGAGACGCCGGCCACCGCCACATAGAGCCAGATGCCAAGCAGTAGAAATGGGGCTACCAAGGGCGGCGCGGTCAGCACGATGGCGCCGCGCGCGATGCTCTCCACGATGTTTGACAGCACGACCCAGGCAACGGAGAACCCGATGGCCGCGCAGACCTGCAATAGAATGAATCCGGGTCGGACCGGTCGAGGCCACGGCGTTCGCCCGACGAAGCGCAGGACGACCACACCAAGCAGCGCCGCGCCAACGATGGCCCTGGTCGAGACGACGAGCGCGCGCGCCAGAGGGACGCCGTGCATCACGGACATCGTAGCCGCATAAAGCGCGAGCACGGGCAGCCAGCCGATCGCCAGCTGGAGCGAGAACCAGCCGCGCGCGCGGTTGGTGTCAGCGCGCGCGGGCGCAGCGGCCGTCATCGCGGCGCGGTCGCCGCGACGCGACGGGCGGTCATCCGGAGCACGGCCGTCTCCCACGACTTCTCCCCGTCGGAGGAGCGGTCGGCCTGATACTTGAAGCTCGTGGGCGTGATGTCGTAGAAGCGCACCCGCTGAACATACGCAGAACCATCGGCATCGCGACCTGCGCTACGGATCTGCATCTCACCCTTCGCCCAGGTGGCCGTCGCGGGCGTGTAGCGCGCCCGGTACACATCGAGCGACATCTGCGACCACACGCGTTGCGTGGCGTCATACAGGCGCGTGCTACGCAGGAAGGCATTGGGATTGCCGGATCCGTCCACAATGCGGAGTTCGTCGTCGATGCCGAAGCCATCCATCGCACGCCACGCCTTCCAGACCGCACTCAACTTGGGCACGCCGTGAATGCGGGTGGCGAGCGTGGTCGCCTTCGGCGTCACGGTGACCTCCCACTGGCCGATCAGAAAATCAAACTGCGCCGCCTCGCGTGGTGCCGCCGAGACCGTGCGAGGTGCGGCTCCGCCTACGGCTCCACCTACGGCTCCGCCACCATGCTGGGCGACGGAAGGAGAAGCGAGCACGACGAGCGATACGAGGGCAGCGACGAGGGGGCGCATCATAAACGGCTCCGGACGAGTGGGCGCATAGAGTTCACAAACGGAGAGTAGCCTCCCGCGTGCGGGTGGAATGGGTCCCATCGCCGAATGGTCGAACGGGGCCGACGAACGGCGCCACAACACCCCGCCGTGATCGCATTGTTCGATCATGCCACCCACCCCCAATACGTCCACTGTCGCATCCCCGCTCATCGTCTTTCGCGGTGTGAGCAAGCAGTATCCCAGCGCGGCGGGCGCCTTCACGGCGCTGGTCGAGGTCGATCTGGAGATCGGCCGTGGCGAGTTCGTCGCCGTCGTTGGCGACTCGGGGAGCGGAAAATCCACGCTGCTCTCGCTCGTTGCCGGCATTGACCGCCCGAGTGCGGGCGAGGTGATCGTGAACGGCACGTCGGTGCACGCGTTGAGCGAGTCCGCCATGTCGGCGTGGCGCGGCGGAGCGGTGGGCATCGTGTTTCAGTTCTTCCAGCTGTTGCCGAGCCTTTCGGTGGCCGAGAACGTCATGCTCCCCATGGACTTCTGCGATCGATGGCCCGCGCGGGAACGGCGCGCCCGCGCGATGGCACTACTCGATGCCGTTGGCGTGGCCGATCAGGCTGACAAGTTGCCCTCTCGGCTCTCGGGTGGACAGCAGCAGCGCGTGGCTATCGCGCGAGCGCTCGCCAACGATCCGCCACTGCTGTTGGCCGACGAACCAACCGGCAATCTCGACTCGCGCACCTCGGATGCGGTCCTCGCGCTGTTCTCCGGCATCGTGGCCGACGGCCGCACGGTGGTGCTGGTCACCCATGCACCGAGTGCGATGGCACATGCGCATCGTGCGATCACGATCGCCGACGGCCGCGTCGTGCACGATACCGCGAGCGCACTCCGTGCTTAGTCCACGTTGGCGCAAAGCGCTGGGCGATCTTCGGCAACATGGCGGACGCACCGCGCTGGTGGTCGTGGCGATCGCCACCGGACTCGCCGCTGCCGGCACGATCCTGAACGCGTGGGCGCTGGTGCAGGTCGCAACCAAAGACGGGTATCTGGCCAGCGACCCTGCGGCGGCCACGATCCGTGTCGACGCGGTGGACGACGCGATGCTATCGCTCGCGCGCGCCGTCCCCGGTGTTCGCGACGTGCAGGCGCGACGCACGACCATGGCCCGCGCGCAGGTGGCCGGTGCGACGGTGACGGCGATGCTGTTCACGGTGGACCCACGTGAAGCGGTACGCATTGGTGCGGTCACATGGGAGAGCGGTGCACCCCCAACCGATGGCACGCTCACGGTCGAACGTTCATCGCTCGACTTCTCCGGTGCCGTCGTTGGCGAAGAGGTCATGCTCAGCGTCGGTGATGCGCCGCCGGCCGCCGCAACTGTGCGCGCCGTGGCGCGCGACGTTGGCCTCGCCCCCGGCTGGATGGAGCACGTGCTGTATGGGTTTGTCTCACCGGCAACGCTCACCCAACTCGGGGCACCGAACGCGCTGAATGAGCTGCGCGTGGTGTTCGACGATGGCGCGCTCGATCAGGCCGGGGTGCGAGCGCTCGCCTTCCGGCTGAGGGCAGCCATCGAAGCTACAGGACACATGGTGCGCGATGTGGATGTCCCGGTGCCGGGCGAGCACATTCATGCGGCGCAGATGGACTCGTTGCTCTACACACAGTTTGCGTTCGCGGTGCTCGCAATGGTGTTGAGTGCGTTCCTGGTCGTCAATCTGGTGACCGCCATGCTGGTAGGGCAGACGCGCGAGATCGGCGTGATGAAGGCGCTCGGCGCGCGACCGCATCAGCTGGCCCTGATGTACCTCGCGGTGGCCGCCGCGCTTGGCATCGCGGCGGCCGCCCTTGCGGTGCCAATCGGGTTGATCGCCGGACGAGAGTACGCGACGCTCAAGGCCGAAATGCTCAACTTCGATCTCAGCGGCTACGCGGTGCCGTGGTGGGTGATCGTGCTTGAAGTCGGTGTCGCGGTACTGTTGCCTGTGATCGCCGCGGCCGTTCCGGTCTGGCGCGGCTGTCGTGTGCCCGTGAACGACGCCCTACGTGATGTCGGTATCGTGGGTGCTGGCCTCGGTGCACGCGCACTGCGCGTGCGTGGGCTACCACGACCCCTCCTGCTCGCGCTGCGCAACACGTTCCGCCGAACGCAGCGCACTCTCCTGACGCTCGGCACCCTCTCGCTTGGTGGGGCCGTCTACCTTGGCGCCACCAATCTGCGGGCGGCGGTGCTCGGTGTCACCGACGCGATCTTTGCTGCAAACCACTACGACTTCACGCTGCGACTGGCGGTGCCGGGAAATGCCGATTCACTCGAAGCGATCGCACGCGCGGTGGACGGTGTGGCGGGAGTGGAAGCGTGGACCGCGGTGCGTGCTTCGCTCGATCACGGTAACGGGACCGTTGGCAACACGTTCGTGATCACCGCGCCACCAGCCGCGACGCGCTTGTTGCAACCCGAGATTGAGGAGGGACGATGGCTGCGTGCCAACGACCAGCGCGCGCTCGTGATCGGGCGCGCGTTGCAACGAGCCGAGCCGCAGCTGCGCGTGGGGATGCAGGTGCCGCTAATGGTCAACGGCGCGGTCGCGCGATGGACGATCGTTGGGGTGGCGAGTGGCGGGCCCAGCGTGTCGGCATACGCGTCGCGCGAAGCGGTAAGCGAGATACTAGGTATCCGCGGGGCAGCCAGCGGCTCGTCACTCGTGGTGAAGAGTACCTACGAGGGCGAGGCGTCACGGCTCGATTTGATTGCGCGCCTGCGAACGGCGCTGGCCGAGCATGGACAGGTAGTGAGCGCGAGTACGATGCTGTCGGAGGCGAAGCGAGGGGTCGATGACCATCTGCTGATGGTGGTGTCGTTTCTTGGCGTGATGGGATGGGTGATGATTCTCGTGGGGGGCCTCGCGCTCGCCTCGACGATGGGACTCGCCGTGCTGGAGCGGACGCGGGAGATCGGCGTGCTCCGCGCGATTGGGGCGCGGCATGGATCGATCTTCGCGCTGGTGCAAGTGGAAGGACTGACGATCGCGCTGCTGAGTTGGCTGGCGGCCATCCCGTTGTCGATTCCCATGAGTCGTGCGCTGGGCGCAGCGTTCAGTCGGATCATGCTGCCGGTGCCCGCGCGCTACGCGCCCGACGCGAGTGGTGTGATCATTTGGCTGGGGCTGGTGACCATCGTGTCGATGGCGGCGTGCGCGTGGCCGGCGATGCGGGCGATGCGCGTCCCCACGGCGGCGGCGCTGGCGTACGAGTGAGGGCTACGGCGTGCGTTG